>DASSKS010000001.1:0-4211 GCA_035690245.1 Halococcus sp.
GAGTTTGTAATCGCCTTGAACGAGCGTGTGCTCGGATGCGTCGGGCGTGTTCTCGGTCAGCCACTCCATCACGTCATAGAGTTCCGGTATCTCGCGTTCCTCACTCGTGACCTCGAAGGCCCACGTCAACTGCTCTGACCAGCGCTTGACTTGGCGCTCGGTGAACCCCTCTGGATGGCCGAACTCGCCCAGCCCAACCGATTCGTACTCGATGGCGTGGATTTCTGCGAGTCCATCGATGAGTTCTTCACCGATTCGTGTTCGGTGCTCGGGCGTAGCGAATCGCTCGGGTTCATTCTCTCTGAGGACATCGCCTTCGACGCGCTCCATCACATAGAAATCAGAGCCGAGCACCGAATGGTCCTCACAGGCGAGCACCGTCTTCGGAACTCTCACTTCCGTATCCTGCAACGCATCCATTACGTGGTACTCACGAAGCACATCGTGGGCAGTATCTGCGACTTCGCCGGGCGGCGGTCGTCGAACCACGAGGTCGCGCTCGCCCCATTTCACAAAGAGGGTCTCGTTCGAGTGGCCCTCCTGATGATGGCTGATGTCGTACTCCTCGACGGATTCCAACTCCCTCTCGAAGTAATTTGCAAGACTCTCCTCGTCCACAATGCGCGAGAAGTACTCGTCGCTCATCGTGCGGTCCTGTTCATCGTGTCGCTCGGTTCGCTCATCGGTAGCGATTCGTGACCGGGATACGAATAAGTACGGGTACGCCCGTTCTCCCGCCAGACCGAAATTTTATGTATTGACGGGGAACAGGAGTAGATATGCAATCATCAACCATCCAAAACCGACCCGCTGTCGGCGAACTACCGGGAAACACGGACGCCGTGATGACGAGCGGAGAGTACAGCCGACAAACGGGGAGTGAGCAATAATGCATCCCCGCCGGTTGGTCACCACCGAGGAAGTCATCGCCATCGTCAGCCCGGACACCACTGACGCGCTTTCGACCCTCGAAGACTGGACGGACGACCACGACATCACCCTCACAACGGTTGATGTCGGCGAGGGCATCGATGGGGTTCACGAGGGAGGCCGCGACACGCTCGGGGTGACACTCGGCGGCGATGGCACGTTCTTAGAAGGTGTCCGGGCCTTCGCTCCCCGCGAGATTCCGCTGCTCGGCGTGAACACCGGCACGCTCGCCTTCCTCCCCCGTGTCGCGCCCGCCGAGATGGAAGACGCGCTCGACGAAGCCCTCAGAGGGCAGGCGATGGTGAAAAGTCGCCAACAACTCGCCGTGCAAACGGATGGATTGGAGACCGTTGGCATCAACGACGTGATGATTCAGCACATCCCGCCCGAAGACCCCACCGACCGCAAAATCACGCGCATCAAGGCGTTCGTGGATGGTGATTACGTCGGCGAATATGACGGCACTGGTCTTGCGATTTCGACGCCAACTGGTTCGACGGGCATCTCGCTTTCTGCGGGCGGGCCAGTCCACTCGCCCGACGAAAACACCACCCTCCAGTTGGTGCCCCTTCACACCCACGCGATAGGTGTTCGGCCGCTCGTCGTTGGAGCGAACGCCGACATCCGTATCGCGCCAGAAAGCGAAGCCTCGCTGCTCGTGGATGGCGGCCGCTCGCACGTGCTCTTGGAAGAGGGCGATACAGTGGCAATCACCGGCGCGGACACGCCGATGCACATCGTTCGGACCGCTACTGACGACACCTTTTTCGCCAGCCTCGCCGCCAAACTCGGCTGGGGGATTCGTGGTCCAGACGCGGAGGGAACGCCGCGCGCACCCGCCTCACCCGCCAAAGAATCCGCCTTCGAGGACGTGGTCGCACGGGCCGCATCGGTTGCAGAGGAGGCAGTCATGGCTGCTGGCGAACCCCTCAGAGAGATTCACGGACAGGTCGAGTCGGTCGAGTACAAAAGTGATAAATCGGATATCGTGACGAACGCGGATTACAAATCAGAGCGCATCATCGCCACCGTCATCGAAAACGAGTTTCCAGACCATTCGATATACTCGGAGGAGGATGCCGCACGCGAGGGAGAAAGCGACTATTTGTGGCTGCTCGACCCGCTCGATGGTACCGGGAATTTCGTCAACGGTAACCCGAACTACTCGATTTCGGTCGCGTTACTCGATAGTGGCGAGCCGGTGATGGGCGTGGTCTATGCCCCCGAGTTCGGCGACCTCTTTCGAGCAACTGTCGGCGGAAAAGCCTACCTGAATGGGCAGGAAGTTACAACCACTGACCGCAACGAATTGGACGAGAGTATGCTCATCTCGGGGTATGACCCCGATGGGACCTTTCTCACCCACTGCTATCAACAGGCCCGTGGTGTGCGCCGGTTCGGTTCTGCCGCCCTCCATCTGTGTTATCTCGCCGCCGGGAGTGCCGATGCAGTCTGGGAGTACAACACCTACCCGTGGGACGTGGCCGCCGGGGTGGTCATCGCCCGCGCCGCCGGTGCGGAAATCACCGATGTCTCTGGAAATTCCTACGAACTCGGTGAAGGCGAGGATCCAAACCGTCGAGAACTGCTCGCCTCAAACGGCGCACTTCACACAGCACTCGTTTCCCACCTCTCCTCGCAGGCCGACCTCCAGAACGCCAAAACGGAGTAAAATCGGGATACCGCGGCTTCATAGGCATTCCCGTCGAGAGTTCAGTTATGAGGGGTATCCTATTCTCGAATTCATTGACGTGGGCCTGTTGTTGGCAATTGTACGCGACTCACAGAGATGGTCGAACCGGAAATTCGAGTCGTCGATTGCACTGTCCCACTAATTTTCGATGAACGCGAGACTCACGTGGGCAACGGTTGCAGTACTCCTCTCGATGGCCCTCTGGAATACGCTCACAGGTGGCTATGCGAAAACAGCCCTTGTTTTGGTGGGGGTTGGGGCGGTAGTGCTCCCGGCCATCGCGTACCGCGATACCTCGGTCGTGCCTCCGTGGGGCGTTTCGCTAGCGCTCACGATTGCGGTCGGTGGCTATTCGTTCGGGCCATCAGCACTCGTCGTTCAGGCAGCGACCTATTTCGTCTTGGTTGCGCTCGCGGCACTCATCATTGTGGAAGTACAGGTGTTCACGCCGGTCGAGATGGAAGCACGATTCGCCAGCGGATTCGTCGTGTTCGCGTCGATGGCGGCGGCTGGGCTGTGGACGGTTTTCCGGTGGCTCTCGGATACGTACCTCGGAACGAGCGCTATCGACACCGTTGATGCACTCATGTGGGACCTCGCTCTCACGTCGGTGGTCGGTCTCATCGGAGCGGCGCTGTCCATCAGATATTTCAGTGGATTAGAGAACAACCCCCGTGGTTTCAGTGAAGGAGAGAGTTCTGATAGCAGTTATCAACCCATACACGAACTCGTTCATCCCGCAGAAGAATTCAGTTCAACTAGCTATCTCCGGCAGTACGTGAACCTCGGGGCACTCGTCGGACTCAGTGGTACGTTCGAACGAACTCTCGTGCGAATCCTGCAAGCTATTCTCGCCGGATTGTTCGTTTTTACGCTCTTTCAGGAGAATATCAGTTTGCTCATCAATACGGGAATCGCCCTCGCGGTAACGATTGCGCCCATTGAATTGCGACGGAAGTATGACGTTCCGCTCGACAGCGGTCTCGTCCTTTGGATTACGGCCGCCATCTCCATTCACGTTCTCGGGTCGCTCTGGCTCTACGGAAGAGGTGGCTGGTACGACCAACTCGCCCATCTCCTCTCTGCAACCATCGTCTCGGGTATCGGCTATGCGGGTCTACGCGCCATCGAAATCAGTACTCCCGAAATCGAAATCCCGCAGCGGTATATGGCGTTCTTTACGGTCGTTCTCATTCTCGCTTTCGGGGTGCTCTGGGAGGTTCTCGAATACACCCTTGGCGATTTGACGGTGTATGGAATCGATGACACCGCTCTCGATTTGCTGTTCGACGCACTCGGTGCCGGTGTCGTCGCAGTTCTCGATACGCCACAACTCAGACGACTCGCTCGGGATGTCGCAGAGCGGTTCGCCTGAGTGCCAAGCCCACCCATTTACGGTGCTGTACACCGACGAGAGAGTATGGAGTACAACGATTCGCAGACCGCACAGGAACTCAGAGAGCGCGCCCACGAATTCATGGAGGAAGTCGTGCTGCCCGCAGAGCGCGCACACACGGGCGACGAATCCGTCACGACTGAGACCATCGCCGACCTGCGCGAATCCGCGCGCGAATACGATGTCTACGCG
>DASSKS010000002.1:0-2433 GCA_035690245.1 Halococcus sp.
GAACGGCCCGCACCGCTCGCGTCACGGAGATAGCAGACATCTCCAGCGGTGAGTTCCCACTGTTCGTCTGCCTCCCGAATGGCGCTCTGGGTGAACTTCGCCACCGGCTTCACTGGAACTAATCCCTGTTTTTTCTCGGCCACATCAGCGAAGTTCGAGTGGTCGAGCCGCCAGAGTTCTTTCAATCTGTCGAGTTTCGCTTCGACTTCCTCGGTTTCTTCGTGCTGGCTGTCGAGTTCTTCTTCTAATCTGTTGTTTTCACGTTTCAACCGACTGACCTCGCGGCGTTCTCTGGCCTCGCGGCGCTCCTCGCGTCGGGCGTCTGTGAGTTCGCGCTCGTATTCTGCGAGTTGCTCGTCTTTGTCCTCGAGTTGTGCTTCGAGGTCCGCGATGTGACTATCGAGGCGTTCGACGCGCGATTCGAGGTCATTGATACGTTGTTCTTCGGGCGTGAGTTCGCGCGGTTCGTGGCTCTCGCTTTCCTCATCTGAATCGTCGTCTTCTGAGAGGTCTGCGAGCACGGTTTCGACCGATTCCGCGCCAGCGACCACGCGCGCGATGACCTCACCGGTTTCGACCCGTGGCGGCACCTTCCCCGCGATGCGTTCGAACTGTCCCTCGTAGTCGTCGAACGCACAGAGCGCGGCGGCCATCGCGTCGCGCTCGTGGTCGTTGTCGTAGCCTTCCTCGCGGGTGCGGTGTTGTTTTTCGTCCACCGGTAAGTCGCGTTCTGGAATCCAGCCCGCCGCCGAGAAGCTCCGGCGGATTTTCTCGACCGTCGAGGGCATCGATTCGACATCCGCCGCCACCACGATGGGCTGGCCACGCTCGACTATCCACTCGATGACCGCCGCTGTATCGGCGGTTCGCGTACTCAAAACGTCCAACACCTGTCCGTCAAGACCCACGATTGCCACGGCGGTCGTCGTCCCCGGATCGATGCCGACGAGCACGTGGTCACGGCGCTTTGCGAGCGGTTGGAACTCGATGCCGTCCCGGCGAACCCGTTCGATTTCTGTTCTGGTATCGCCCGAGCGGTTCCGCGACACCGGAATATCTGCGGGGCGGGCCTCGACGGTGAAGACCGCATTTGAATACCCGCCATACTTCTCGGTTTCGTCCATCTCGTAGTCGAGACCCGCATCCTCCAATTCGGATTCGACTTCGCGGGCGCGTCGCTTGACCGAGCCGTGAATCCGGCGGGTGTAGCGGTCTTCTGACCAGCCGCCCTTTCCTGTGGAGCGTCCGCGTGAAACCTTTACCTCGGTGGTATCGGTAAAGGCAGAAACCTCATAGCCCACGTTCGCTGCGGCGAGTCGGGCGGCGGCTTCGGCCTCCTTCATTGGCTTTTTTCCGTAGGGAACCCCGTGGCGACTCGCTACCCGCGAGAGGGGTTCGGGTTGCTCGTCACCGGTAACTTGGACCAATCGGGTTTCATCCGGCAAACTCCCCAAAAGACGGACGAGCGCGTCCTTGTCGGCGGCGAGTTCGTAGATATTGTCGGTGGCGACGATGGCCGGCTCCTCGCGGTCTATGAGCCGTCTGAGCTTTCGGTGTGAAACCACATCGCGGTCTGTGTTCTCACCGTCGAAGGCGACCACGGCGTAGGAGGGCGCGTCGCCACGGATGTCTCCACTTTGAATATCGACGCCGAACACCACCGCATCGAGCGCACTGATGCGACTGCTCACAATTCAAGTAGGGTATCTATTGGCATAAATCCACGGCGGGATATTCCACTAACTACTGACACGCGCTCGATTTACCTTGGGGCTGACAACGGCCAAAGCGCCTAGAGCAGCGACCGCACAGCGGTCTCGTCGTCCGCATCGACCCGCCGTCGGAGTGCTTCTGGGTCGGTCTCGTCGTCGGCAGCCACGAGATAGGTGCGCCCCGGCGCGCTTCCATATGTTCGATGCAGGTCGTAGACGAACCCGAAGACCGTGGCGTCGTCGGGTATTTCGCTGCTCGAATCGAGGAAGGCGACCTGCTCGCGGACGTTGTACTCCACGAGGCGGTCGATGACACCCTCTCCGTCGGCGACAGTCCCATCGAGTGCCTCCTCCACGATGGGAACGAGCGCTTCGACGCATCGTTTGATTCCCGGCGATTCGGGCACTGTACCACGAGTGACTGCCTCGTAGGCGGCGGTAATCGCGCCACACCCGGTGTGACCGACGACCACGACGGTCCGCGTCCCGGTGTTTGCGACCGGATAGAGGAGGTTCCCATCGACCGACTGGGGGTCGGTGAGACTCCACGCGACGTTCCCGATGTTCGAGGGAGTGAACAGCCAGCCCGGCTCGTCTACGTCCCACATCCCCTCCTGTGAGACGCGCGAGTCAGCACAGCAAAGCGAGACGACTGGGGGATTCTGGGCGTCGAGAACACCTTCGAAGTGGTCGGTCCCGATGGTCTCTGCGTGTCTGCGAT
>DASSKS010000003.1:0-5205 GCA_035690245.1 Halococcus sp.
GGTCGCACGCAGAGTTGATGCGGACGGTCTGCTTGTGGAGCGGCGGGAAAGACGCCGCCTACGCGCTCTTCGAGTTGCAGGGGACGGATAACGTAACGGTCGAGAGACTGCTGACGACGGTATCGGCCGCAACGAACCGAAGCAGTATGCACGGCGTCCGCCGTGAGCTGTACGACCGACAGGCCGACGCACTCGGACTGCCAATCGAGTTCGTCGAACTTCCACCCGAACCGACGAACGAGACCTACGAGGAGGTGATGGACGAGTATGCGAACCGAGGCATCGAGCGCATCGGCTGGCAGAATCAGAAAGCGTCAATCACCACGATACGGTTTCCGTCGGTTTTCGCAGGAGACGACCTGACAGCGTTCACATTCTGGCGTTCCGTTATGACAGATTGAATCGAGACCGGATTCGTCATGTCCTGCGCCATGAAGCCAGAAAACGCGATCAATGACGGTGAGTGACTCACCAGTTGTAGCGGCCATCAGATCCAACGTTGTGTCGATCTCATCGAGTGTATCCTCGTCACTAACTAACTTGACCTCGCACGTTTATAAGCAACCACTGCGAATCGGTCGTGTAGCGACCGATGATGCCGATCACAGATTTTCTGTCTTGCACCGACCTCATCGATGACTTCGGCTGCTTCTCCTATCAGCAGAAACACCACGCCAAAACCTACGTGACGGGCCTTATTGCCTCCGGCAATAAGACCGTTGAGGGCATCTCGAAACGTGTTCTCCAGTCAAAGAGCGAACGCGCTCTCAATAAGTTCCTCAACCAGTACGACTGGGACGAGGAGCGCCTCAACCGCGAACGGTTGAGCGCGCTCCAACAGCGCAATGAAACCCGGTGGTCGAAAGACGGAGTCGTCATTCTGGACGACTCCGTCACCCACAGAACCGGCGACCAGCTCCCGAACGCTGGCTGGTTCTACGACCACGCGGAAAATGACACTGTCTGGGGACAGAACCTCGTGTTCAGCCAGTACGCCGACGACAAAACCACCTACCCACTTGGCTTCCGTCTCTACGAGAAGGAAGCCGAGACGAAGATAGACCACGCCAAAGCACTCGTCGATGAAGCTCACAAGGTAGGTGTCCCGGCGGACACCTACCTCTTCGATAGCTGGTACTGTTCGCAAGAACTCGTTGAACACGTCGAATCGTACGACAGAGACTGGATTTCCGTACTCAAGAGCAACCGCCAAGTCGAGCACGGCGGCGAGATGATCCGCGTCGATGCGCTCGGCAAGCGCATCGACGCGACCGAGCGGGAGGTCGATGGCGAGACTTACAAAATCTGGACGAAGAAGCTGCACGTCTCGAAACTTGGCGAGAAGAAGGTACTCATCTCAGAGAAAGTGACCGACGATGAGGATGAAGAGAACCCGGTGAAGTACCTCGTCACGAATAAGATCGATGCACCGACGAAACATTTGATTCGCACGTACTCGATGCGCTGGCGCATCGAGACGTTCTTCAGGGACAGCAAGCAGGACTTGGGCTTTGAGGACTGCGAGGTCGAGCGTGACGCAGGTGCCAGTCGGCACTGGCACCTGCTCATGGTGGCCTACAGTGCTCTGCGGCTGGGTGTTGCCGATAGCGCTCTGGGAACCGTGCTGTCACAAACGACATCGTTGTGTAACGATCTCAAACACTCGTTGAAAGAGGCGGTGCAGAATCTGCTGTCGTGGACGTTGAACAACGCTGAGCAAGGTATAGACGGTCTCATGGAGGAACTCGAAGGGGTCTTTATATAGGTGCGAGGTCAAGTAACTAATCCAATCCTGTTGATAATCCTTCGGACGTGGACATCGCGCTTGACAATTGGCGTGAATCCGATTTCCTTCAAGAACTCCCGAGATACTTCAGAGCCGACATAGTCGAACCTTTCTTGAACGGTATCAAGCGTCTCCTCGGTCGTTCGGAATCCATCAAGGTACGCAGCAAACGAGCCGTGTTCCTCAACGATGTGGCCGAAAGTAATTGCATTGTCTACTGTTGCCCGAATCTTTCTCTCGTGACGAATCAATGAATCGTTGGACAACAATCGCTGGATGTCCTCTTCGTCGTAGTTTGCTGTCTGCTCGTGCTCGCCAAACGCCCGTTGTAAGTCATCTCGATACTTCATTACTGTCGACCAATTAAAACCTGCTGAGAAGACACTGAGCGTCAGTTTGAAAAAGACCTCATCGTCAGAGAAATCGCCGATATCCAATTCTCGGGCATCTTCGAGGTATTCATTGAGCGCGGCCGAATCTTCGGCTTGTGTGCGAAGTGTTTTGAGTAACGATTCGTAGATTGTTTGCAGGTAGGGCCATTCCCATTCGTCTATTAGGTCGTTTGGTGTCGAATTTTCTGGATTCCGGCGTTCGCTCACCATGTCTCGACAGTTCCCTCACGAACGTCTTCGAGACAGCCCTCACAGTCGGGATGCCCAGTCTCAAAACAGTCGGGTTCGTAGCCATCGAGCACCACGGTGCGCTTTTGAACGTACCGACGACAGACGATTCTGGCGTGTTCGTCGTAGGGTCCATCACTGTCGGCACGGGTGCGGCCGTGGCTGTACGCGCGCTTCGACTCGGCGTAGCGTCGGCCCGCCGCGCGCGCCGTCGAGTTGAGGAAGCGCTCGATGCGGCCCTCGTCGCTCATGAATCGAGGTTGGATAGCGCGCTACAAAGGCCCATCGCTCCCCAGAACGTTCACTTTCACTCCGCTCGCACAACCTTTTATACCATCGGGCACCAACCCACAGTTGTCTCCCACCGAAAACAACGCGGAGACAGTGAAAGCCAATGACGGACATACAACAGCACGCAGCGCAGATACACGAGCAGTTTTCAGATACCTTAGACATCAGCGTCGCGGATGTCGAAGAACGCCTCGACACGCTGGTCAACGACTACCGGGTTCCAGTCGAGGAAGCCCGCCGGAGCGTCACCAGCAGCTACCTCGACGAAGCCGGGATGGACCGCGACGAACTGGGTGGCGAGAGCGAAGAACGGGCCATCGAGACCATCGACGCGCCCGAACAGTGGGTCGACCTCACCGTAAAAGTCCTCCAGCTCTGGGAGCCACGGAGCGATTCCATCGCGCAGGTGGGCCTGCTCGGTGACGAGACTGGCACTATCAAATTCACCAAATGGGCGACCTCCGACCTTCCCGAACTCGAAGAAAGCGGGGTTTATCAGTTGTCGAACCTCGTGACCGACGAATACGAAGGACGCTTTTCGGTCAAGCTCAACCGAACGACCAGCATCGAAGAACTCGATGCGGACATCGAAGTTCCCGAATCCGGTGGCGAGAGCGAGGAGCGCGAAATCAGCGACATCGACGCACCGGAAGAATGGGTTGACCTCACCGCGAAAGTAACCCAACTCTGGGAGCCACGGAGCGAATCGGTGGCACAAGTCGGCCTACTGGGTGACCCCTCCGGTACGATTAAGTTCACCAAATGGGCGACCTCCGACCTGCCCGAACTCCACGAGGATGCGGTCTATCGACTCGGCAATGTCGTGACAGACGAGTACGAGGGACGCTTTTCGGTCAAACTCAACCGCACCACCAGTATCGAGGAACTTGATGAGGACATCGAGGTGGGTGACGACGCTATTACTGTCGAGGGCGCGCTCGTGGACATCCAGCGCGGCAGCGGTCTCATCAAGCGCTGTCCCGAGGAGGGCTGTACGCGCGTACTCCAGAACGGGCGGTGTTCGGAACACGGCGAAGTCGATGGTGAGTTCGATTTGCGCATCAAGGCCGTTATCGACGACGGCAACGCGGTCCACGAAACCATCTTCAATCAGGAAGCCACCGAGGAACTGGCTGGCATCGCGCTCGATGAAGCCAAAGAGATGGCGATGGACGCGCTCGATACCACCGTCGTTGCGGACGAGATTCGTGTCGAAACCCTCGGGAGCTACTACCGCGTTGAGGGACCGACGCTTGGGCGGTACGTGCTCGCAAACGACTTTGAAAAACTGGGCGGGCCGACGGATGCAGAGGAGACGCTCATCAAAGCGAGGTCGCTGTAATGAGTGGCGCACCAACCCGCGAGGTCGCCCGGCGCGTCTTCGCCCGCGAGTTCAACGACAGTAGCTACACGTTCAAAGAAAGCGAAGACGAGCGCGCGCCGGTCTATCTCCTCCTCCCAACTGGTGAGCGCGCAAACCGTATCTTCTTCGTCGGCACACTCACCGAAACCGAGGATGTCGGTTCCGATAGCGAGTACTGGCAGGGCCGCGTGGTTGACCCAACTGGAACGTTCTACGTCTATGCTGGTCAGTACCAGCCGGAGGCCGCAAGCGCGCTACGCGAGGTCGAACCGCCGGCGTACGTCGCGGTGGCCGGCAAACCTCGGACCTACGAAACCGACGACGGCCAGACGAATGTGGCGGTTCGCCCGGAATCGATTACCGTCGTGGACGATGCCACCCGCGACCGGTGGGTGGTTGAGACGGCTTCTCGAACCGTAGAACGGATTCAGGCGTTCGATGACGACACAAACGAGTACGCCCGGATGGTCGATGAGCGCTATGACCTTCCGCTTGAGAACTACCGGCGCGAGGCGGTGTCGGCGCTCGAAAGCCTAGAGGAAGAAGAGGAAATCACCGCCGACTGAAGCAGTCGGTTTCGTTTTTTGCCCGCTGTCGAGTGCTATTGTCTGACGAAGAATTAAGTTTACGCGGCCACAATCACGAACCCAGATGGGCAACAAGAACAAGACGATTTCGTTTCGGGTGAACGAGGACGCCTTCGAGACGCTGCGCGAAATCGCAGAAGAGCGCGATATCTCGCTTTCTGCGGTGTTTCGCAACTACGTCGAGATGCTGGTTGCCCACGACGGACAGGTCAGAGTCGTCCCCGAACACGAGGTCGATGATACCGAAAGCAGTTCGTCGAGCTTCCCTCCAAAGGTCGAGGTTCCCAAAAGCTACGTCCGCGAGCACGAACGCTTAGAACTCGAAGCCGACCACCTCCGCGAGCAGTTGGACGAACACCGCCGGTACGTCACCCAGTTGAGCCAGCGGTTAGAGGAACGAGAAGACGGCGAAGACGTGATTCAACTCGAAGAACTCGACAACGAAGAAGAGAACGAAGAACCGTTCAGACTGGGTTAGAGCAGCGCGCGCTTTCGTTTGCCGACTCGGCGTTCCATCTCCTGATCTCCTTCGACGCCCGCGAGGTCTTCCATCGCATC
>DASSKS010000004.1:0-6743 GCA_035690245.1 Halococcus sp.
GGCGTGATGACCGCGCGTCCTTCGATTTCGCCGTGTTCGAGCTTCTCGGCGACCTCGTTGATTTCGTCGAGACCGTATCTCGATGTCCGAAGTTCGACGTCGCCGCGTTCGACCAGCGCAACGAGCTCTTGGAGTTCGGTGTACTGGCCAACGAGCGTGCCTTGATAGCTGAACTCGCCGTTGACGAGCACCTGTGACGGTTGGTGGACGTGACCACCATACCCGACGACGTAGTGGTTGCCGCCGGCAGCGACGATATCGGGTGCCAGTCCTGTCGTCTCGTCCGCGCCGACGAAATCGAGTACCTGCTGGGCACCCAGGCCGTCGGTGAGCGCGTCGATTTCGTCTGCAACGTCCTCCTCACTGGGGTTTATCGTGTGGTGTGCGCCGAGGTCGTCTGCCAAATCGAGTGCCTCGTCCTTCATATCGACGGCGGTTATCTCTACTGGACTCATCGCATCCAAACACTGGAGTCCGATGTGCCCGAGTCCTCCGATTCCGATGACGACGGCGTGCTCGCCGGGATTCAACTCGCGCGCGGCGAGTTTCACCGCGTGGTAGGCCGTGATGCCCGCGTCAGCGTGTGGGGCGATGTCGGTGGTGTTCACGTCGTCCGGCAACGGAATCACGGCGCGCTCGTTCGTGAGCAACTGTTCTGCGAAGCCGCCATCGGTCGAGAGTCCGGGGAAAGCGAGGTTTTCACAGTGCATATCGTTGCCGAGGCGACAGGGCCGACAGGTTCCACACGTCATCACCGTATGACAGATTACTTGGTCGCCCTCCTCGACCATTGTGACCTCGTCGCCGGTTTCGACGACTGTGCCGGCGTTTTCGTGACCGAGCGTCATCGGGAGGTCTTGGGGCATATACTGCTCCCACATCCCCTCGATGACGTGGTTGTCCGTCTGACACCAGCCCGCACCTTCGATTTCGACGACGACACCGTCTGCCTGTGCTATCTGTGGCTCGTCGATATCGTCTATCGAGAGCGCGTCGCTCATCTCCTCTGTGTACTCGTGGAGTCTGGCTGCTTCCATGATACCACCCCACACTACTCCGGTGGTCGGCAAAAACTTTCGTAGTCGATAGATTACAGGACGCGGTTGCAGACCGCACAGGAGACAACGGCTCAGTTTCGTTCGGTTTGTTCCCGTGGCAGCCACCGCAATTCGATGCCGACCGACTCATCACCGATTCCAAACATTGCGCCGTCGGTATCGACTGTCGCGTGCTGTGGCGACGGGAGGCGTATTTCTGAATCGTTGCAGGAGATAACCAGTTCATCGCCGTCGTCCGCGTTCGCCGCCAGTTCGTGGAGGTCGTGGATGAGATGTTTGCGGGTTGTGTCGTGTTCTGTGTCGGTACGGTAGTGGCCAATCACCGGGTCGATATTCACGTCGTGGCTTCGATTCGAGAGGACAGCGTTGACCGCCGCGCCAACGAGCACGATGAGTCCACTGAAGTACAACCACGTGAGGAATACGAGAATGCCGAGAATGACGCTTTCACTCCCGGCGGCTTTGTAGGCAGCGTACAACTGAAAGACCGAGATGAGTCCGACTAATCCGATGGCGGCCACCAACACGCCGGGAATCACCTCACGAACGGTCACGTCCGTGTCGGGAAAGATATAGTACATCGGAAAGAACGTGGCCGCCAGCCCACAGACGAGTACTACTCGGCCGAACAGCCACGCAGCGGGACCGACGGAATCGAGGAGTGCATCGATGGCCCACGCCGCCGCAATCGCCAGCCCGAAGGTGAAAAAGACGACGACCGCATCGGTGAACTGATCAGTAATCGTGTTCTGGGATTCGGTCTCGTAGATGGCCGAAAACGCCGTATCCAGCCCACGGAAAATGCGGAGTGCGCCCCAGACCAAAAACACGATGCCGAGTACTGAAAGGCCGGTCCCAGCGGCATCGAGTTGTCTCAGCAGGGCCTCACCCGTGTTTTCGGTGAGCACCGCCCCGACGAGGTCGATGAGGGCCTTCTCCTGTGGGTTGCCGACAATCGAAAGAACGGTCAACACCAAGACGAGAAGTGGGAGCAACGAGACGAACGCATGATAGGCGATGCTCCCCGCGATGAATGTGATGTTCTCCGTCCGCAGTTCGTGGATGATTCCCCGCAGTACTGAAAGAGTCCGTTCGAGGGCCGGTTTCATGCGATGACAACCGCCCGAATCGGCAAAAGCATACAGGACTCCCTCAAATCTGTCTCTGTGAATAGTCCGCCGATACGCGCAGCACAGCGCCCCTCTCCGAAAAATCGGGCGGATTGATCTCGTTTTACACCCGTTCCACAATGCTTATGTTCGCAGCTACCGCCAGTTTATCCGACTCGTTCGCACAGCATGAAACTCAGCACTGGATGGAGCTATCGTATCGTGAGCAGCCTCGGTGCTGTCGTTATCGTCGTTCTCTCGATTCTGGTGGCGAACCACCCGTTCGTTCAGAGCGCATTGATGGCACTGCCTGTCCTCTCACGTCTCGAATCAACGGTGCTCACCGGCGGGAATCTGGTGTTCGCCGTGCTGACCGCACTTCCGGTCATATTCGTCTCGTCGATGGTGCTGTTCAAGCCACGACCGCGGCGCATCCTCGATACGATTTCGCTGACGCTCCGGTGTGTGCTGGGTGCCTCGCTCGCGCTCGCCGCAATTGGCTACTACGATTACACCTACCGCCTGCCGCGCACGACGCTTTTGTTGATGACACTTTTGTTGTGTGTCTTCTTGCCCGCGTGGTTCGTCCTCATCCGTCGTCAACCGGCGAGCACCGAACGGACGGTACTGGTCGGCGACGACCCCGAAGCGATGGCCGAAATTCTCGAAACGTACGACCTACCGATTATCGGGTACGTCGCGCCGGCACTCGAATACGCCGAACGCCCGAGACGCGAGACGGGGCTGCGATTTGCCGATGGTGGGGTGTACGTTCGCGGACGCCTCGACGAAATCGAACGCCTCGGTGGTCCTGCTCGCCTCGACGACGTGCTCACCGAGTACGACATCGACACGGCGATACTCGCCTTCGAGCGCTCTGACCGCGCCGAGTTCTTTGGCGCGCTCGCGACCTGTTACAACCACGGGGTGGTTGTGAAAGTCCACCGCAAACACGCAGACAGCGTGCTCGCAATCGATACAGGTGTCGATGGTCTCATCGATACCGAACTCGAACCGTGGGACCCACAGGACCGCGCCATAAAACGCCTGTTCGACATCGGATTCGCGGCGGCGGGATTGTTGGTGTTGATTCCAGTCATCTGTGTGATTGCGGTGGCGATCAAACTCGACGATGGTGGTCCACTCCTCTATAACCAAGAACGAACCGCCGAGTTCGGTGAGACGTTCAGGATTTACAAATTTCGGAGTATGGTGCCAAACAGCGAGAATTCGATTCCACTCGATGATAGAGAGAACAAGCGAATCACTCGGGTTGGTCGTTTTCTCCGACGAACACATCTCGACGAAATCCCGCAACTCGGCGCGATTCTTATCGGCCACATGAGCGTCGTAGGACCACGGGCCGTTTGGGTTGACGAGGAAAAACATCTGGAGGCAGAGATCAGTACGTGGCGGAAACGATGGTTCGTCAAGCCCGGCCTCACCGGATTAGCGCAGATACATGATATTTCTAGTACGAGACCCCATGAGAAGTTCCGGTACGACCTCATGTACATCCAAGAACAGTCGTTCTGGTTCGACCTCCAAATCGTCGTCCGACAGGTGTGGCTCGTTCTCACCGACCTGTTGGGAACGATTGGCTCGCGGTAACTGCCGGCGAGATGGGTTCTACCGGCCAAATTTCATTCACGATTTCGTGGGCGTTTTGAACTCACATCAACAAACATTGCGAATATATACCAAACCCACATGATAGACTCATACCGACATACTGGAAACCCTTTTATAACGCCCTCTCAAAGTTCTCCGTAGGGATAGCGAGGACAATATGACCGAGACAGAACTCATCTGGCGAATCGCGGGCGGTTCCGGCGACGGCATCGACTCGACCAGCCAGAACTTCACGAAGGCACTGATGCGCACGGGGTTAGACGTATTCACCCACCGCCACTACCCATCGCGGATTCGCGGCGGGCACACCTACGTCGAAGTCCGTGCCGCAGACCACGAGGTGAAATCGCGTGGCGACGGGTATAACTTCCTGCTCGCGCTCGGAGACAGTTTCGCGCGCAATCCACAAGCAAGCGGCGAAGCCTACTATGGCAACGAGGAGGTAAAGCCACTCTCCGAGAATCTCGATGAACTACGCGAGGGTGGAATTATCGTTTACGACGAGGGTCTGCTCGATACCGACGAAATCGAGGATTTCGACGAGCGCGTCGAGGAAAACGACTGGCACGTCTATCCGTTCAATCTCAGGGAACTGGCCAGAGAGCATGGCCGCGAAATCATGCGCAACACCGCAGGGGTGGCCGTCACGGCGGCCCTCGTCGGGATGAGTACTGACATATTCGAAGAACTCATGGCCGATTCGATGAGCGGTGAGATACTCGATACGAACATCGAAGTCCTCGAAGCGGCCTACGAGCAAGCCAGTGAACTGGACCACAGCCACGACATCGAGGTGCCGACGGGCAGCCACGACGAAACACAGGTGCTGCTCAACGGAAGCCACGGAGTTACCTACGGCGCGCTTGACGAGGGCTGTCGGTTCATCGCGGGCTATCCGATGACGCCGTGGACGGAGGTCTTTACCCTCATGACCCAGCACCTCCCGGAGGTCGGGGGTATCGCAGAGCAAGTCGAGGACGAAATCGCCGCCGCCTCGCTCGCTATCGGGGCCGCTCATGCGGGTGTCAAAGCGATGTCCGGCTCGTCGGGCGGTGGATACGCGCTGATGAGCGAACCCTTGGGACTCGCGGAGATGACCGAAACGCCAATCGTTCTCGTGGAGGCGATGCGTGCCGGTCCCTCGACTGGGATGCCGACGAAGCCGGAACAGGGCGACTTAGAGCACATCCTCTATACGAGTCAGGGCGATTCGAATCGCGTGGTGTTCGCACCCGGCACGGTCGAAGAAGCCTACGAGCAGGCTCGCGAGGCGTTCAGGGTAGCCTACGAGTACCAGATTCCCACAGTCATCGTCATCGACCAGAAACTCTCGGGCGAGTTGACGAACGTTTCTGAGGACTTTTTCGACCGCGAACCGAATCCCGACCTCGGAAGCGTGCTCTCAGAAGACGAAATCAAAGAGGCCGCCCACCACGAGTCGGGCACGTTCAATCGCTTCCGGTACGATCCCGACAATGGGGTAAGCCCGCGAACGATTCCCGGCCAGAAGGATGGCCGATTCCTCGCCTCGGGCAACGAGCACACCCCACAGGGCCACATCGAAGAAGACCCCGACAACCGGGTGTATCAAGTTGACCGACGAACGCGAAAACTCGAACACATCCGTGCAGACCTCGATGAAAACGACGCCTCTCAGCAAACCTCCTATGGGCCGGAGGACGCAGAGTACGGCATCATCACGTGGGGCAGTCAACAGGGAACCGTCGAGGAGGCCATAGAACGGCTCAATAATGGTGAACACTCTGTGAAATCCTTGGGAGTGAGTGACCTTATGCCCTATCCCAAAGAGGATGTAACCGAATTTCTCGAATCAGTCGATGAATGTCTGGTCGTGGAGATGAACGCCACCGCGCAGTTCCGTGGCCTCACACAGAAGGAGTTGGGACGATTCGGCGAGAAGATGTCGAGCTTACTGAAATACAACGGCAACCCCTTCGAGCCAGCCGAAATCGTCGAAGGATTCGAGATTCAACTCGATGGGGGAAGCGAACCACCGACGGCACAGGTGCGAATCGAACCAGCGGCAGGTGATTGAATCATGAGTAGTTCATTCTCAGCAATCGGCGAGGAGCGGGACATCGACCAGAACGAGTTCACCCCCGGTATCGAGCCACAGGCGACGTGGTGTCCGGGCTGTGGCGACTTTGGAGTACTCAAGGCACTCAAGGGCGCGATGCCCGAAGTCGGCCGGACGCCCGACGAAGTCCTGTTGGTGACAGGTATCGGCTGTTCGGGCAAGCTGTCGAGTTACTTCGATTCGTATGGTTTTCACTCGATTCACGGGCGTTCGCTGCCGGTCGCGCGGGCGGCGAAGTTGGCGAACCCCGGACTGGAAGTGATTGCTGCCGGCGGCGACGGCGACGGCTACGGAATCGGTGGGAATCACTTCATGCACACCGCCCGCGAGAACCACGACATGACCTACATCGTCTTCGATAACGAGATTTTCGGGCTGACGAAAGGGCAAACCTCCCCGACGAGTCCGAAAGGTCACAAATCGAAGACACAGCCTCACGGCTCAGCGAAAGACCCCGTGCGACCGCTCTCGATGGCGCTGTCTGCGGGAGCCTCCTACGTCGCTCGAACCGCGGCGGTCAATCCCCGCCAGGCGACCGAAATCCTCACGGAGGCGATGGAACACGACGGTTTCGCCCACATCGACTTCCTCACGCAGTGTCCGACGTGGAACAAGGACGCAAAACAGTACGTGCCCTACACGGACGTCCAACAGTCGGATGACTACGATTTCGATGTCCACGACCGCCGCGAAGCCGCAGAGATGATGCACGAGACCGAAGACAAACTCCACGAAGGAGAGGTTCTCACAGGACGCTTTTTCGTCGAGGAGGGCCGCCATTCCTACGGCGAGGAAAAACGCGCGGTGGGCGAGATGCCCGAAACGCCGCTCGCAGAGCGTTACTTC
>DASSKS010000005.1:0-4042 GCA_035690245.1 Halococcus sp.
TGCGGCGAACTCGTCTTCCCACCGGAAGGAGCCTGCTCGAACTGTCATTCCCGCGTCGAGTTCGAGCCGGTTTCGCTTCCCCGGACGGGGACTGTCGAAGCCAAAACGGTGGTCGGGCAGGGCGGCGCACCGCCGGAGTTCGCCCCTCACCAGCGCCGTGACGGTCCCTATGGAGTCACTATCGTCGGCTTCGAGGCTGAGGAGGGACACGCCACGATGCCGGGCCAACTCACCGACTGCGACCCGGGGACTGTCGAAGTCGGCGATACGGTTCGGGCCGCAATCCGTCGAATCTACGAACAGGAGGGTGTCGTGCGCTACGGTGCGAAGTTCGTACCCGTCGAATAGGCGTTTTGAGCGGTTCCCGGCCGATTGTTGTCAGTGGAAATTCATCTATATTTGAGAGCGGTGGCGCGCGCTCGCGGTCGTGTTCGAGTGAAATCGTTCGAAAGGCGCTTCGCGCCTTTCGTGATCTCGGAAGACCGTCGGTCTTCCGAGGAGTCGTCGGAAACGCGAAGCGTTTCCGAGATCTTCAAAAGAGCCTTCGGCTCTTTTGGACAGGGCGATTCCGAAGGAATCGCTTGCAGTCGGCGCTCCGTCGTTCGAAACGGCTTCGCCGTTTCGTGATGACGAAAGAGCGAAGCTCTTTCGAACCACGACGACGACCTCGCGGGACCGAAGGTCCCGCTCAGTGACGAGAGAGCTTCGCTCTCTCGAACCACGAGCGAAGCGAATCGGCTGGGGAGGCGTGTGGTGCGGGTTATTTTTGGTCCGTGATTTGCGGTCTCTGATACAGATTCTCGGTCGTAATGCGGTCTCTGACACATATCTATTGTCAGGAGCCATCCGACAGATGCTTCGAATAACTACCGTGCATTTAGAAACGTTTTCGTATTCTCCCGGGGTATTGGTCGTCAGATGAGTCAGAAAAGCGCGCTGGCCCAGCAACTCGCGGTGGTTGCCGGCTTCGAGAATCCACAGGTCAGTTTGGAACAGTACCGAACGCCGCCCGAGTTGGCCGCCACCCTAATTCACGTCGCGGATTTACAGGGCGACATCGAGAACCGACTCGTTGTGGATTTGGGGACCGGGACGGGGATGCTCGCACTCGGGGCCGCGCTCCGGGGACCCACAGGTGTCGTGGGAATCGACATCGACCCCGACCCGCTGCACACCGCCCGAGAGAACGAGCATCGAGTCGGGACCACAGCAGACGTTTCGTGGCTACGCGCCGACGCGACCGACGCACCGCTTCAAACGGACGAAAAAACGACTGTCGTGATGAATCCTCCATTTGGCGCACAGAACGCGAACGAACACGCAGACCGCGCCTTCCTCGCCACAGCGGCACGACTGAGTGACATTTCCTACTCGATACACAACGCGGGCAGCGAGGCGTTCGTCGAATCCTTCGCCGCCGACAACGCGGGTGCTGTCACGCGAACGTTCCGTGCCGAACTCGATTTACCCCGACAGTTCGACTTTCACGATGACGATTCTCACACCGTCGAAACCGAAATCTTCCGCATCGAGTGGGACTAGGGCGAGGCGAGCGCGTCGGTGACGCAGATGATTGATTAATGATATTTTTCCGTTTTCGCAATTCGAACGCGCGTCTCCCCGACTGAAACGAATAGTTTCTTCCCATTCCGGCTGAAGGTGAGGTTCGCGGCGTGAGTGGTGGTTCCGTTTTTCGGGAGTGGTGCGCGTCCGAGTGTTCGGTTCGCCCACGAAACGACGAGCCTGAAGCCCTTTCTACTGGGCATAATCGAGACGTTCTTGCCTCTGATGGTCGGCTCTGCGGTCGCGGGTTCGGAGAGGTATGCAATCCGTTTTTTCTCCTCTCCTCTACTGAAACGAATTACGTAGGCGTGCTCGCCGCCGATGGTCTTCCAGCCGGTGCGCGAGACAGTTACCCTCTCAGTCCAGCCGATACCGCCGAGGCGTACAGTTGCACAGCCAGCGAAGGCCAATTTGGATTCTCTGACTGCGGGCACCCAGATTTGGCGGTGCTCGTTCGTGACGATTACCCCGCTGGTGTTCACTTCTGTGGTCTCGCCAAATGCCGAAATGTCGAACACCGCGACTTTCTGGTTCGTGACGTTCTCGGCATAGGTCACGGTATACTCACGCACGGTGAGCGCAGAGAGCGTTCCCGATGGGTTGTCGATTCCATCGGCGGCGATGGCGGCCCGGTCTGGCGTATCCACAGTTGTAAGGTTTACCGGAATCGCCGGTGCCGAGAGTGCTGCGAGCGCAAGCAGAATGACGACGGCGGCGGTCGCGCGGCGCTCTGTCCCGCCGACGAGCGGCCGGGTGATGGAAAATCGTCCGGGGGCAGCGATGCTCGCTGCGACCAACAGCGCGAGCGCGAAGACGAGCACCGTCCCGAGCGCACGAAAGAGCACGAACGACCCGTGACCGCGAAACCAATAGACCGCCCAGAACGACTGCGCAACGACGAAAATCAACGTTCCGAGCCAAATTCGGCCTGCCGAGGGGTGGCCCTCCCGTCGGCGGAACAGCGCAACACCGACGAGCACCCCGAAAAGAAGGCCAATGGCGTGGGTCTGGATGGCGATGGTGGCCCACCACGGCAGCCCGAACGACGGCTCGGCGCTCGCCACCGTGACCGGATTTCGAATGGCGGTATAGACGACGCTGAGGACGCTACTCGCAGAGAAGGCCACCACCGTCGAGAGTGGATAGCGCACGAGCGCAAATCCAGCGAAGGCGAACACCACACCCGAAAAACCGATGACCGGCCCGAGGGAGAAGAAACTCGTAAACAGCCCCGCCACAATGGTCACGAGTGGCACTGCGAGCACACGGCCAACGGGATTCGTCGGAAGGACTGCATTGGCCTGTGAGTCGTGTTCTGTGGGGTAGTGGCTCCACGCATACTCGGCCAGCGGCGCGAGCGCGAGCGTTCCGATGAGGTTGCCCGTCAGGTGGTTCGGGCCGGCGTGAGAAAACGGTGCGAGGACCATTCCGAGCGGATAGAGATACGACCACGCGCGAAAGGGGAGGACGACTGGCTGATTCCAGTTCAGGAATCCACCCTGTATGAAAAGATAGACGAAAAGCAGCCCCAAAACCACGAGAACTGTTCCCCACGGGATACCCCCGATAAATCGCGTCCGCAACATCCTAACCCGATTTTGTGTATCGAGTCGCCAGACAATGACGAGCGAGAGAACCACCACGAAAATAAGGATGAGCCGAGTGAGCGTAAGCCACAGCGAGGGCATGACTGAGGGTCGAACCGCGAGGGTTTCACTCTGTCGCGCCATATTCGTCAGGTTGAAGCGCGCGCCACCGAAGAATAGGTATGGACCTGCGGGTCATCGAAAGCGACGAGGAGGAACTGTCGATAGAGGTTGCGGGCGAAGACCACACCTTCATGAACGTGCTCAAGGGCGCGCTGCTCGAAACCGACGGTGTTGCCGCCGCGACCTACGATATGAACCCAGAGCAATCAGGCGGGCAGACCGACCCGATTCTCACGCTTCGGACAGAGGGAGGAACCGACCCGCTCGATGCGCTCGAAGCCGGCGCGACCCGCGTGAGCGAGATGACGACGAGTTTTCGCGAGGCGTTCGAGGCCGCCGCGTAGACGCGCGACGCTCGGTGGGCGAGATATTCTCAGTTTGTGGGCTGTCGAAACAGTTCTACCGCGTCGCGTGCGAGCACATAGCCCACGACGAGCAACAGACAGCCGAACAACGCCATCCAGAGACCGATGATTTGTCCGCCGGTGCCGAGTGTGTGGATGCCGTTCATTTCGACGAACACTCCGGCGATAGCCGCACCGAGCGCGCCGAGCGCACGGATAGCGGTCGAACCGAATTCGACTCCCATCTCGAACAGTGTATCGTACATTGGGTGCGCTACCCCATGAACACCCAAAGCGATTGCGTTTCGCACATAGCGACCAAAAGGCGGAAGTCAGCGCCGTATCGGTATATCGCGCTCTGCAAGGAATCCCGTTTGCACCTTTTTACTTCGTCGGATGGCCTCCCTCCGGTCAGCCACCGTCCTC
>DASSKS010000006.1:0-4135 GCA_035690245.1 Halococcus sp.
GGCCAGACCATAGCGAACATCACCGTCGTGTGCTGACTCGGAAAGGAGTTCTCCGGCGGCCCGGTAACGAGCGTCTGTGAGACCATATACGGCGCGGGGTGACTGTAGAGAACACCCATCGAATACGAAACGGCGATGCTCACCACCACCGTGACGAAGGCGAAAAACGCCGTTTCTCGACTCCCCGTGAGCCACAACCCGACGAGAACGAGTGGTATCAGTACCACCAAATATTCGGCGAGAACGACCAAGAGAGCGCCACCCCACGAAACCGTATCCATGCAGACTGCGCTCGCGCGCTGAATAAAGTCGGTTCGGTTGTCGCTCCGGGACCGATACATCTATGGATGCGTACCGCATAGTGTGTCAAAGTATAGACGTGAGCGAGCTATCCGCCGGGCGACTCGAAACGAGCGACAACGCCCTCCTCACCGGAGACTCAGAGGTGGGTGCGTATCTCTGGACATCGGTCCTGTTGACGGGGCTGCTTGTTCTTGGGGTGCCGGTGGTCGCCACCGTGACCGCCATTCCGACCCCGATACTCGTCGTCGTTGCTGGCTTGTGTTATCTCGCAGCGGTGGTCGCCACCGGAAACGCTTTCGAGGGGCTTACCAGCGCCGTGTTCGTCCTCGCGCTGTTCGATATCGCCGTCACACTCGCAGAAGGGCCGGGAATTGCGACGGCCGATATCGTGGCGGTCGATGTCGTCGCCGTCCCATTACTATTCGTCTTGCTCTATGATGCGCTCGATGACGGGGTTTCAGTGCGTTTCAACGCTCGTTCCATTGCCGTCTTCGGGTTCGTCGCGTTCGTCTGCTGGTCGTTCGCCGCGGGCATCGTCGGTAACGGCGTCTCGCAGGCAGCCGGGTTGATGTCTGGTATCGAACAGTTGCGCTATCTCGTGGTGTTCGCCGTTGCACTGCTCGTCGTCCGCCGAAAAAATGTCTGGTGTGTGGTGTATCCGTTCGTCATCGCCGTGGCGGGCAATCTGCTGGTCTCGCTCGCTCAAATCAAAAACGGTGGAATGCTCGGCTTTCCGTTTTTGGGCGAGCCACCCGACCGCTACCTGGAGTCGTTTACGTTTCTGGGACACGAGATTGCGACCGGATTTTACGCAGGGGGATTCGTCGGTCATGGGAGAGAGTTGGCGATGGTGTTGTTCATGTTCATTCCCCTCGTGGTCGCGGTCTCGTTGCGCCATTCGTGGCCACAGGTAACTCTCGCGGGCGTCGCGGTCGCTGCCTCGGTGTTCTCGATTCGCGTCGCCGATACCGATGCCGGGTGGGGAACACTCATTCTGCTCGGTGTGCTCTTTGGGGCGTACCTCTTTGCCACACTGGTCGTCCGCGTGAAACGGCGCTACTCGACCATCGCAGCCGTTCCGGTTCTCGGTATCGGAGTCGCCTGTGGAGTTGTTCTAGTTCGTCTCGTGTGGGCCGTGTTCGAAGTGACCGATGGCATCCCCCTCCTGCGGACCAACACGCTCGAAGTCCGACTCGAAGAGTACGTCACGGCCATCCAACTCGCGTTCAAGTATCCGCTCTTCGGTATCGGTGGCTACAATTTTTATGTCATGTCTGAACAGTTCGGTCTGCCGCCGGACACCGGGGTTCACAACACGATACTCTCACACCTCGCCGGAACCGGATTCGTGGGCGCGTTTTTCTATCTCCTCGTTATCTTCACAGCGCTGTATCTCACTGTTCGACTGGCTATCAGCACGAACGGGAACGAACGCCTGTTGTGGGTCGCTGTGTTCTGTGCGATGGTCGCCTATCACGCCTACTCGTCGTGGATGTCATCCTATCACTGGACGGTCGGAAACTCGGCGTTCTGGCTGCTCTGTGGCGCGACGATTGGCGCGGCGGGCAAGCGCTATCGGTCCCGACTCGGCTGGCCAACCTGACGAACGAGACGTTTTAGTAGCCGTCCAGCACTGTTTCTGTATGCGCGATGCCTACGTCATCGGCGCGGGCCAGTCCCCATTTGGGTCGTTTCCAGCCGAAACCTATCGCTCGCTGTTCGATACCGCCTTCGAGCGCGCGCTCGACAGCGTTTCTGGGGAGTTCGACCCGGCACGCATCGAGGAAGCCTTCCTTGGAACGCTCGGCGTCGGCGGTCGCCAAATCGGTCTCAGCGCGCCCGCTGTCACCGAACACGTCGGACTGCATAGCCTCCCCACGACGCGCGTCGAAAATGCGTGTGCGGCGGGTGGGTACTCCGTCCGGTCTGCCGTCACAGCCGTCCAGTCGGGGCGAGTCGATGTCGCGCTCGCGGGCGGCTACGAGGTGATGACCGACACGAGCGCCGACCAGACCCGGTGGTGGCTCGGGGTCAGCGGCGATACCGAATGGGAACGACTCAGTGGGACCACGTTTGCCGGTGTGTACGCCCAGATGGCGAGCGCGTACCTGAACGAATACGACGCGAGTACGGAAGACCTCTCGCGCGCTGCGGTCAAAAATCATGGAAATGGCGCACGAAATCCAAATGCTCACCTCGGTTTTGAGTGTTCGATGGACGATGCGACGAACGCGCCGATGGTAGCAGAACCCCTGAATCGCTATCACTGCTGTCCGGTTTCGGATGGTGCGAGTGCCGTGTTGGTGGTTTCTGAAGACATTGCCGAGGAGTTTTCGTCCGTGCGAGTTGCGGGCATCGGCGCGGCGAGCGGATATGTCGGGTTGTTCGAACGCGATTCTCTTACCTCGATTCCGGCGAGCACTGCGGCCGCAGAGCGCGCCTACGAGGAGGCAGGAATCGAACCCGGAGACCTCGATTTCGCGGAGGTTCACGACTGCTTTGTCATTGCGGAACTATTGGCCTACGAAGACCTCGGGTTTTGCGAACGTGGCGAAGCGGGGGAACTCCTCCGAGAGGGTGTCACCAACCCGGATGGAAAACTTCCAGTCAACACCTCCGGCGGACTGAAATCGAAAGGTCATCCAATCGGCGCGACGGGCGGCGGACAGATTGTCGAACTGTTCGAACAGTTACAGGGAGAGGCCCACGTACAGGTCGAAAACCCACAAGTCGGACTCGCCCACAACGTCGGCGGGAGCGGTGGTGGGGCCACGGTGACAATTCTCGAACGCACGGAAGGTGAGGCACGATGAGGGGCATCGACGCCGCCGCGATGTACCTTCCGCGCTACCGGTTGGCTGCTGAGGAGATCGAGGAGGCATGGGGCACAGCCCCACGTATCGAATCGGCAGCGGTCCCCGCGGCCGACGAGGATGCGTTCACGATGGCGGTTGCGGCGGCCGAAACGATATTCGAGCGTACGGAACTAAAAAGGAGAAAAATCGAACACATCTGTGTGGGGACGACCACGCCACCGCTCGAAGAAGGGATGTTCGCGCCGCGTCTCGGGCGCGCGCTCGGGTTGGGTCGGGCTGTCGAAGCCGCAGAGCACACCCAGAGCACGCTCGCCGGCGCAGAAGCACTCTCGCACGCGCTCGACGCAAGCGGGCCGGCACTCGTCGCTATTGCTGACTGTCCGGTTGGCGACCCTGCCGAGGGACAGGGAGCCGGTGCGGTTGCGTTCCTCGTGACCGACGACGCCCGTGTTGCAGTCTCTGACAAGGCATGGCACACGGACGAATATCCCGGACTCCGTTACCGCGAGCGTGGCACAGAGCGAATCGAAGCACTCGGCGTTACGACCTACGAGCGAAACGCGACCCGCGAGTGCGTCGCCGGGGCCGTCTCGAAACTCACAGAGAGCGACTTTCACGCTGCCGCACTCCACCAACCCGACGCGCGAATGCCGGGTCGAATCGCGCGCGACCTTTCGCTCGATTCCGACGCTGTGGAGCGTGGTACTGTCGTCAGTCATCTTGGAGATGCCGGCGCGGCCACCGTTCCAATCGGATTGGTCCGCGCGCTCGCTGGTGCTGACTCGGATGAGCGAACGCTCGCGGGCTTTTTCGGGAGTGGTAGCGCGGGCGCTGCGTTTGCCTTCGAGGGAAGTCTCGATGTGGGTGGTCTCGATAACGTCGACATCCCAGAAGGCGAGCGTGTTTCGTATTCAACGTATCTCCGCAAGCGCGGGATACTCACGACTGGTGCTGTTTCGGGTGGCGGTGCGCGCGTGAGTCTTCCGACGTGGCGACGAACGCTCGACCAGCGCTAC
>DASSKS010000007.1:0-5524 GCA_035690245.1 Halococcus sp.
ACTTCATCGTGCGAATTGCGAAGTGGGGTTGGGTGTATCCCACGGTGATTGCACCGATTGTCGAAATCGGGCTGATTCCATATATCGTTGGATCGCCGAACGCTTGGTAGATGAAAAACCCGACAAGGAGTATAACGATGAATACCTCCTCGACCGGCATATCTCCTAACGGACGACTCCGGGCATAGACCTCTCGAAGCGACGAAATCAGTGATGTGATACTGAGAACGATGTAGGACACCCCAGCGATGATTCCGCCGTCTAAAAACAACCGGAGATAGCTGTTGTGCGTTCCTTTATCGTGATATCTCGGTATCGAAACCCATTGGTTGATAATCTCGGCGTCATTCCCCAACCCCCATCCGACAAACGGACGCTGTAACACGGCATGGATAGTCGCGTTCCACAGAACATCGCGCCCGGTTGGAGAAATCGATGAGACGACAGGAATGTAAAGCGCATCGAGTATCGTCAATATCAGAAGAACGAGTGCGGCGAGTCCGCCTATCGACGCAACCGCTAATCCCCGCACATCGAACAATCGATAGGCGAGATACAGGCCGACAGCAGCACCAAGAACGAGAAGTCCAGACCGGCTAACCGTTATGAACACAGCAGCCGCATTAACGACGACTAATGCTGCGGCACGATTGGTTCGTTCGCGGTCCCACTCCGCTCCGGCCGCGATTGCTCCCAATATCCCAAGTGCTGCCAGAAAATTCGGACTCATGAAAATCGAGCGAGGGATGTAGTAGGCGAGCGGTCCAAAGTGATCTAAGCGTCCGAACGTTCCAACTGTAACCATACCGACGGTATAGGCTCCAAATAGGGTAGCCGGCAGGGCGATAACGACGAACAACGCAGTAACGCGCGAGAGAGCTTTGAACGCGGTTCTGCGGTCAATGAGAGCGGGAAGAACAAGGATGTTGACGCCGGTAAGCAGCGCGAAGCTCAACAGTCGAAGCACCGAACTGCGATCGAAATTGGCGATGAACGTGATGACGAACATGACCGCGATGGCCGCTACTGGATACAAGACTGGTCGGTAGTAGAACACCGGCAGTCTATCTGAAACGAGGGAGAAAAATAGAGTACCGTACGCTACGACGACAAGCACGTAGGCAACGACTGTCGGGATAGATGGAGAAGCCGTAAGCGCAGTAGAGAATATAATTGCTGCGAAAAGCAGCGTTTCTTTTCGCATACTCGCAGGAGATTCCGCCACGCATTTCACTGTTGCTGTTAGCTCCTGCTCGGTATTGTTGATTGGTATGGGATGAATTTTCGGTAGATGGGTTATTCTATCCGTCGCCAACGGTCATGACGTACTCGCCGTCAAGCGTGGTATCGAATTCTGGTCGAAAATTGGTGTAGTCTCTTGTAGCCATACTCTACCTGGTGTCTGGGTTGTCGTTCTCATCATGGCGGTACGGCGTCATCTGCCGTCGCTAGCCGGCAATGTGCCGACCAGAACAATTTTGTCAGTGTTGGCTGTATGCCAACTGTGCGTCGTCAAATCGCCGCCTACGCGCTCGTTCTCGCCGCGTGCGCGACGGTCATCCCGGATATCCCGCGGTTCGTCTCGTTCACCGTTTTCGGGGTGGTGTTCGTCGCGGTGGGTGCGTGGGCACTCCTCGACACTCAGACGCTCACGATAACGGCCAGACCGGGCGTCCTCGTCGGCACGCTCGCTGTCTGGCTTGCACTCGTCGTCGGTCTCGTCCGCACGCCCACGCTCGGCGGTTCGTTGCGCGTCGGCGCGTTCGTCGTGTTCACGGGGGCGGCACTGTTCGTGCTGCCATCGGTTATCCCGCGCCGGGATGTCTATCGGGCGACGGCGAGTGCCGCAGCAGCGTTCGTGTTTCTTGGCCTTCTCGCGGCGGTCTTCGGGGCGCTCGGTCCGGTCGGCGTCTATCGCCACGTAGCGATAGTGGGTGTGTCGTATGGCATCCCGCTCTCGCTGTTCGCCAATCCTAACACGCTAGCGAGCGTCGCATTGCTCGGCGGGCTTGCGGCCAGCGGCATCGCTCTCTCGCGTCGGTTCGACGAACCGTCAACGAGGGGCCGCAGTGCTGCCGTTCTCGCGGGCGTTTGTGTCCTCGCGGTCGCCCTTTCGGGGTCGCGGGCGGCCCTCCTCGCTCTCGTCGCAGGTGGGGGGGTACTCGCCGTCGCACAGGTGGGGGGTCCCCGCACGACCACGCTCGTCACGCTCGGTGGGCTGGCCGCGCTCGTGGGTGTTCTCGTGATTGCTGCCGTCGCCGGCGTCAACTTCTCCGGGCGACTCGAACTCTGGGACGCGGCCATCCGCGGTCTCTTCGCCCGCCCGGTATTCGGTTGGGGACCGGGAGCCGACGCGGCGACGCTCGCGGAGTTCTTGCCTTCGGATTTCCGCCTTGCCGGACGGTACGGCACACACAGCAGCTATTTCCGGCTGTTTTTCATCGGTGGCATCGTCGGCGGTATCGGCTATCTCCTCCTCTGTGCGAGCGGCCTGCGCGGGGCGCTCGCGGCCGCAGACCGCGACGGGACGACGCTTGCGCTCTGTGTGGCGGTGCTCGTTTTCTTCATATTCGAGAACGGAACGGTGTTCGGGATTGCGCCCGCCTCGTTCATCGGTGCGCTCGTTATCGGATATGCCCAACAGCAACCGCCCGAGGATGGACCGTTACCGGTAGCATCGTCTTCGGCGACTGTCTGGCAGTGGGACATTGACTCCGCGATTATCTCGTTCCGTGGCTGGTGACTACTTCATCACAATATGAATTTCAGACACATCAAACGACCTGAAATCGTGCTCCTCGCGCTCGCGGCTGTCCTCCGTATCGGTGGAATAGCGCTCTCGACAGCCCACGTCTACTCGTATTCAGCCAATGATGCGATAGGATTTTCCCACCATGCCCGTCGCATCGCCATGACGACCCTCGCCGGACAGCCACAGACCGGATTATTGTTCAGACCTCATCTCAATCTGCTCGGTGGCATGGTCAAAATCTATAACTTGTGGGGACTTATCCTCTCACCGGTCTACCTACTGGCGGGACCGAGTGCCATCTACGCCCGATTCGCGCTCGCCACCCTCAGTGTACTTGCCGTCTGGAACATCTTCGTTCTCGGCCAGACGCTTCACTCCCGTCGGACTGGTCTCATCGCCGCCTTCCCCGTGGCTGTGTATCCGAGTTTCGTGCTCGTCCACTCAACGCTGCTGCGTGAGGCCACCGTCCTCTTTTTGCTGACGGGTGTCGCTCGCCTCGCTATCGCTCCACCCGAACGGCTCTCGCGGACGAGTCGTGTCGTTCTTTGTGGAATTGGGCTTGTCATGACGGCTCTCCTACGGTGGGAGTTATGGACGTTAGAACTGCTCACCGTCGTCGTCGGTACGGTGGTCTATCTCGATGCGACGACGAACGGCGGTGTGCGCGATTGGCTACGCACTCATCGTACGGGAACACTAGTGATTGCCATACCCGTGCTGTACGGCGCATGGCGCGTCGCTGAACGTGCAGCCCGCTACCTCACGAGCTTGCATTTGCGACGTGCTGAGGGACGAACAGTCTATCTCGCCGATGTGGCATTCCGGCAGGTCCCTCAGATGCTAGCGTTCGCACCCGTTGCCGCCCTCTATTTCCTCTTTACGCCGTTTCCGTGGATGGTCGCAACTCCTGCCGATGCGGTGATCGCCGTTGAAGCACTCGGTAATGTAGCCTTCGCCGTCGCCGCTGTCTGGGGTGTGCGCACACTTGTCTCCCGCTCAATGAGCGCACGAATACGCGCGGGCTGGGTGGCGCTCGCTATCTGGTTCGTCGCCGGCAGTGTCTTATTCGGGCTTGGGACCGCCAATGTGGGAACCGCCGTGCGCCACCGCCAGATGTTTGTATGGGTGCTGTATCTGTTTGGTGCCGTCGGAGTCAAGTGGCTTCCCCGCAAATGGGCCGCTCGCTTGCCATTCGAAATAAGAACACAACAATAATTTTTCGTGAGACGGCAGTCCTGTGCCGCCGTATAGTGGAGTGCCGTTATATGACTGAATACTGTCTGTTTGAGGCGCTCCATTGGTTCCCGGACTACGTATCGATTTCGTGGAATCGTTCGAGAACGTCCTCCGGGACTGGATTCACGTACTCGAAATCCTCGTTCTCGCACAACCGCTCGAAGTCGCGGTCGGTCGTGACCAGCGCGTCGGCCTCCGTTTCGCGGGCAAGCGCCACGTAGAAACAGTCGTAGACATCGTGGTTCTTCTCGGCGCTGATGTCGTAGGCCCGTAGTGTCGTCTCGCCATCAATATGGACGAATTCCATCGGATCCTGGAGCAGTGACGACACGGCGTTCCGCGCATCCACGGTTTCGAACCCGAGGTCTTCTATGACCCACTGCACCCGGAGCGGGAGGTAGCCAAACACGAGGAGCGACTCCTCACCCGAGAGCGCTGGCACGAGTTCGTTTGCGACGTAGGGATGTCCCGGATGGTCATCAACCAGTTGAATCGAGAGTGCGTTGAGGTCCGGAAGAACCCGCCGACTACTCATCGCGCGCGCTCGTCCCGCCAAACGTCGCTTTGCCCGCATCGCGGAAGGTTTCCTCGCCCCACGACCCCCCTCGTGTCAGCGTTTCGAGATCGGGGAGTTGACGAACCAGCCGAATGTCGCCGCCCTCCCGAACGACTGCGAACGTCGTCCCACTGTCGAGATGGAGGTCATCACGGAGTGCCTTCGGAATCGTCAGTCGTCCCCTGTCGTTGAGTGTCGTCGTTCCATACCCCTCGTCGAACTCGGAGACATCGTTGGTCGTACCCATTCTATCACCCTCGTCTACTCGAACGATTTCAATCACCATAACAGCAGTGGTCATCTGAATAGCACGTATGAATGCGGTCAGGACGTAGTGCCCGCAGAGACGCCAGAGTGCTGGCGCTCAGTACTTCGCTGAAGCCCTGTTCGTGTCCGAGCAGTATTCGAAAGACCCGACAGACAAAGTGAAGAACCCGTTCAGCAACCCTTATAAGCAAAGATCGCGTAGAACTCACGACCGTCCTCGGCCACCACGCCGATCGAGATCAGATCGATGATCCGGCCGTTGTCGATGAACTCCGTGTCGTAGAAGAACCGCACCGGCCGCACCCTATCCCTTCGCCTCGATGCGGTGCGGCGGCGCGGGAGCGGCGTGGATCTCCTTGTCCAACTCGGCGTCCACCTCGGCATCGGCCGGGAAGCTCGGCTCACCGGCGATGATGTGCTGCAGCCACAGCTTGGCCTGCACGACCGGTCGGCGCATGTAGCGCTCCCGCTCTAGCGAGCGGTGCATCTTGCGTGGGCGGTCTTGGTAGAACCAGCGCGCCCACGGAGCGTGCGGGCGGGACAGCCGGATCGCGCCGATGAACAGCAGCGGGGTGATGAACATCCCGATCAGACCGGTCCACACCTTGCCCTTGAGCAGCACCACCACCGCCAAGGCCAACGTCAACACGGCCAGCACCACGACGAGCGTGCGGGCGCCGAACGAATCGTCAGCCCGCCAGATCCCGATGTCG
>DASSKS010000008.1:0-2582 GCA_035690245.1 Halococcus sp.
ACAATCCATACTGGGTGACGAGCGCCGTTGCCGTTCCCCCGATATCGACGACCATCGTCTATCCGTACACGAGTCCGGTTTTTTCGTGTTCCGTTTCGGCGGCTAGTCGCTCTTGGCGAAACCATCCGAACAAAACGAGGCCAATGGAGTTCGATACTCCTTTCACCCGACTCATCCCATCCACAGTTATGACCGACCGCGGCCCGCTTTCGACTGTCTCGCCGCTCGATGGCCGCTATGCCAACTACACTGAACCATTGGTCGAGTACACCAGCGAGTCAGCCCTCATGCGCGCCCGCGTCCGCGTCGAGGTCCGGTACCTCCTCGCGCTCTCCGACCTCGACGGCGTTTCACTCAGTATCGACGCTGACGGCCGGGCTAGCCTCGAAAACCTTGCCCAGAATTTCACCATTGAGGACGCAAAGCGGGTGAAACGAATCGAAACCGAGGGAACCAAAGAACGCCCGGCGACCAACCACGACGTAAAGGCAGTCGAGTATTTCGTCCGCGACCACCTCTCGAATCCCGAAATCGAGCCGTGGGTCCACTTCGCGCTCACGAGCGAGGACGTGAACAATCTCGCCCACCGACTGCTTTGCAAACCAGCTGTCGAAGATGTGTTACTGCCCGAACTGCGCTCGATTCGTGATACGCTCAAGAATATAGCCCGCGAAAACAGGGAGGTGGCGATGCTCGCGCGCACGCACGGCCAGCCCGCAACGCCCACGACCTTCGGCAAGGAGATGGCCGTTTACGCCGGTCGGCTAACTCGGGCTATCGACCGCATCGAAACCGCCACCGACAAACTCGCAGGAAAACTCGCCGGCGCGAGCGGGACCTACGCCGCCCACCACGCCGCCTATCCCGAGGTTGACTGGCGGGCGTTCGCACAGGCGTTCGTCCAGTCGCTCGGACTCGATTTCGTCGAGCCAGTCACACAGGTCAATCCGTGTGACGACCTCGCCAGTCTTTTCGACGCACTCCGGGGAGCCAATTCCGTACTGCTCGATTGCGACCGCGATATGTGGCTCTACATCTCGGATGGATATCTCGGACAGGAGAGCACGGCGGGTGAGACTGGGAGTTCGACGATGCCACATAAAGTCAATCCAATCGACTTCGAGAACAGCGAGGGGAACCTCTCGAAGGCGAATTCGGATTTTTCGTTTCTCGCAGATACTCTCACCACCTCCCGCCTCCAGCGCGACCTCTCGGATTCGACGGTGAAACGAACCATCGGAGCGACACTCGCCCACTGTCTCATTGGCTATCGAAAGACGGAGACAGGACTCTCGAAAGTCGTTCCGAACGAGAAAGTCATGCGCGAAGACTTGGAAGCGAACCCCGAAGTCATCGGCGAAGCCGTCCAGACGATTCTCCGCCGCGAGGGGCATCCAGATGCCTACGAACAGGTGAAAGAACTCACTCGTGGACGGCGCACGAGTTTGGCGGACTTTCGGGAGCTTTTCGACGGACTCGATGTGAACGAGGAGACTCGTGAGGAGCTATACGGGCTTACGCCTGCCAGCTATACGGGGCTGGCTTCGGAATTAGCTGACGAGCTAAACTGATTATTTCTGATAATTTATAATGGTTTTTAAATATGAATGATGAAAACGCCAGTCGCAGACCACAAATAACCGCACCGCACCGCGCCACACACCTCCCCAACCGATTCGCGCCGCTCGTTTCACTCGCGTCGCTCATCCCTCGCACGCCGATTCGCGCTCGGTGCTCGTTTCACTCGCACACGACCGCGAGCGCGCGCCATCCGCAACCGCACCGTCAGTCCTCGTACTCCTTCCGAAATCCTTCGAACTCTGTCAAGTGTTCTTCTTCGTCTGCGAGCAGTTCGGTGGCGAGGTCTTCAGTTACGGGGTCGTCGGCCTCCTCTGCGATCTCGATGAGTTCGCGGTAGGTTTCGACCGCCCCTTTCTCGGCTTCGATAACGCCCTCGATGACCGCGGGCGTATCGGTCGGGTCTTCTGGTGGCTGAAGGCTCTCTTGGCCCATCTCCATGTCGAACGAACCTTTCGGCTGGCCGCCGAGTTGAACGATGCGCTCGCCGATTTCTTCTGCGTGGCCCAATTCCTCCTGTACGTCGGCGCGCAGGCTTTCTGCGACCTCCTCGGCCGCGATACCCGCGAGCGCGATGGCGTCGGTCTGGTAGTTGATAACCGTTTCAAACTCGTCGTTTCTGGCCTGTGCGAGCACGTCGAGAACCTGCTCGTCGCCGTCGGTACTCATACTCCCGTATTCTCCCGCCGAGTCCGTAAACGTTGCCTTAGAGGAGTTCCGAAAGTGTCTCTTCGAGCACCGCAGCCGCCTGCTCGACAGCCGAAAGACGGACGTACTCGCGCTCTGCGTGGGCCACTGGACCATCCTCGTCTGCGAGCACGCCCGGCCCGAACACCACTGTCGGCACTTCACGCGCGAAATACGACGCCTCGGTCGCGGCGGTGAACGGACGCACCTCGCCCCCTGCTTCTCCGAGTACCTGAACCACCCGCGAATTAATCGGCGTCTCGAACGCCTCCAAAAACGGTGTTTCGCGCTCGGTCAACTGGAACGTGACCGCATCA
>DASSKS010000009.1:0-7976 GCA_035690245.1 Halococcus sp.
TTCTTGAGAATGACCCGTTCCTCGTCGACGGGTGCGACTCTGTTGTCGACCTCGACCGCCGCAGTCCCAAGTTCGAGGTCGCGGAGCGCGGGCACTTTCTCGATGAACTGCCCGGCGTCGCCATACGAATCCTCGTAGGCGATAGTGGTGAAATAGCGCGGCAGGTCGTACTCACGGAATGCGTCCAGCAGCCGTTCGGTCTGTACGAGTACGGACTCCACATCCGACCCGAGGTCGGTATCAGGGTCGGTAAAGGCGTTGATGAGGTCGATAACGAGCAACGCAGGCCGCTCACCGATACCGACCTCGCCGCCGAAGTTGCGCTCGGTGTATAACTGTGCGGTTTCATCGATCCAGTTCGAATCCATTATATTTCCACCATCTTCTTCGATGTCAAACTTCACACTGACAGCTCAGTTGTTGCGCTGGTCGAACTCACGGCGTTCGTCAGCGATCTGTGCTTCGATATCGTCGTCATCCGGCAACGGCCCGTAGTCGAACTCGGAGAGTTCGTCGCGGTTTTCGCGTATCGCCTCGCGGCGGTCCGCTGTCGCGCCCTCGTCAACAGTATCTTCGTCGAGAACGACGCCGTACTCCTCACGAGCGGCCTCCACGGAGACGAGACCGCGACGGACCTCACGGGCGACGAGTTCGGGGTCACGTTCCAGTGGGTCGCCGAGACCGCCACCGCCAGCAGTGCTGAAGACGAGTTTGTCACCAGCCTCCACGGAGACGTTCTCGGCCTTCGAGGGCAGTTTCGACTCAGTGCCGTCGGCCCGGATGAGCTTCTTCTCGCTCGTCTCACCATACTTACCGCCCTCGACACCCCACGGGTAGGTGTGGGCGCGGTCGTCTTGGAAGGTGATCGCGCCGTCCTCCTCGAAGACATAGACTTTTGTGATGCCGTGGCCGCCGCGGTAGCGACCCGCACCGCCGGTGTCCTTGCGGGTGCTGTACTCGTCGATGGCTAGTGGGTAATAGGCTTCCTGATACTCGGCGGGCACGGTTCGAAAGAGCGGCCACCACGAATGACCATCCAGCCCATCACCGCCGGGACGGGCCGGGATACCGCCGTAGAGGATTTCGAGCATCTGGAACTGGTTGCCGTCGGAATCGACGCCGGCATAGACGAAGTTGGGTGAAGTGCCGTAGCTCCCGGCCACCGAGAAGCCGTCGATGAGCTTCGAAAACGTGGCCTGAAGGACATCGAACTGTCGAGCCATCAGTGGCAGACGATTGCCCAGCGCAGCCGGGGACTCCGGTTGCAGGACCGTTCCTGTGGGTAGGTTGACCTCGAACAGGTCGTAATACCCGTCGTTGAAGGTCAAAAGCGGGTCGAACGCCATGATGAGGAAAACGCCAGTAAACATCTTGAACATCTTTTCGTTCAGCAGGAAGTTGACGGTTCCCGGAACTTGTTTATCAGTACCCTCCCAGTCGAGGTACACAGTGTCTCCCTCGCGGTGGATTTCGAGGTGAAGTTTGATTGGACCGTTACCCATGCCGTCGTCGTCAACGTAATCCTCGAAGGTGTACCGTTCGTTCTCAGGGATGAACTCGCGGATGAGGTCGATCATGCCATCACGAGTGCGGTCGAGAACGGCGTCACACCCCTCTACATAGGTCTCCTTTCCGAAGCGGTCACAGAGTTCTCGGACGCGCTCTTCGGCTACTGCCGTTCCTGCCGCGAGCGCCTTGATATCGGCCTCGGCGTGGTCCGGAAGGCGGGTGTTGTGGGCGAACGTTTCGAGGAGGTCTTCGTCGAGTTTCCCCTGCTTGTAGAGTTTGATCGGTGGGAGTCGCATTCCCTCCTCGAAGATAGTGGTCGCCTCGACGGGCATACTGCCGGGGGTCTTGCCGCCGACATCCATTAGGTTGCCCCATTGGCTAGAGAAACCGACGCGCTCGCCCTCGTAGAAGATCGGACGTAGGAGCAACATATCTGGCGTGTGTGACATCGCGCCAGCACACATATACGGGTCGTTGGTAGCGATGACGTCACCGTCGTCGAGGTCGTCCCAGTCAAATGAAGCGTTCTCGATGATCGTTTCGATGGCAGAGCCGAACTGGCCCATGACCATCCGCCCCTGCGCGTCGGCGATGAGAGGAAACTGGTCCGATTGTTCGCGGATAACGGGGCTGATGGCCGTCGTTTCCAGCACGCGGTCCATCTCGTAGCGCGTGTTCTCCAGTGTGCTCTCGATGATGTCGAGTGTCGTCGCGTCGATGCCGTGTTCACCGACGAAATCGGGAGTCTGCGTGCTCATCTGTCTTCACCTCGGTTGATTTCGATGTTGGCATAGCGGTCGATGGTTGCGGTATGGTTGGGTTGCACCACGATGGTCGAGTCGTCCTCGACGACGATTGCCGGGCCTGTAATCTCGTTGCCAGACAGCAATTCCGTGCGGTCGTAAATTCGGGTCTCGTGCTGTTTCCCGTTGAAGTAGACTTCCTCCGTGGTGATTTCGGCGGCGGTCGGGTCGGCGTCGGTCAGGCTCTCTTCTTCGATGGTAACACCTTGGATAGTCCCTTTGCCAATAACGCGGAGATTGGCGATTTCGAGAGGCGCGTCGAGCGAGAAACCGAACCGCTTGTCGTGGCGTTGCTCGAAATCGTTCTTGATTTCGGCGAGTCCCGTCTCGCTCCGCAGGTTGTCGATGTCGATGGGAATAGACATCTGGATGTCCTGACGGAAGTACCGGCAGTCGGCGTAGTACTCGAAGACGTGATTTGCTTCCTCGACACCCTCCGAGTCGAGCCAGTCCGTCGCCTCGTCGCGTAACGCCAGTAGTTTTTCGTGGGTGTCCTCACCATCCACGTCGCGGTCGGTTTCGAGGTAGGTCTCGGCGAACTCGTTTTGTACATCGGAGGTGAGGAAGCCGAACGCGGACATCACGCCCGGTCCGGGCGGGATGAGTAGTGGATAGGCACCCATCATACCCGCAAGTGCGTTGGCGTGCATCGGGCCAGCACCACCGAAGGCGACGAGACCGAACTCGCGTGGGTCGTAGCCGCGTTCGACGGAGACGACGCGGAGCGCACTGTGCATATTCTCGTTCACGATGTCGAGAATCGCCTGTGCGGCATCCTCGACGGAACTGCCGCGCTCTTCGGCGATGTCTTCGATGGCGTCGCGGGCTGCCTCGCGGTCGAGAGTCATCGTCCCGCCGAGTTGTACCATCGGTGGAATACGTCCGAGGACGACGTTGGCGTCGGTCACCGTCGGTTCCTCGCCACCTCGTCCATAGCAGGCTGGACCGGGGTCTGCACCGGCGCTCTCCGGTCCGACCTGAAGCGAGCCATTGAGCTGGACACGAGCGATGGACCCGCCGCCGGCCCCGACGGTGTTCACGTCGATGGAGCGTGACTTGAACTCGCGGTAGCCGACCTTCGTCTCTCGGGCGGTCTCTGGCTTGCCGTCCTCGACGAGCGAAACGTCCGTCGAGGTTCCACCCATATCGAGTGTCAGTACATCAGAAACACCCTTTTTCACCGCAATGGTTGCCGCACCGACGACGCCGCCGCTCGGTCCCGAGAGTGCGAGTTCGACCGGACGGTTCTTCGCCGCTTTCGGACTCATCAGCCCACCATCCGAGCGGACGACGTTCATCGTCGCTGTTGACCCCGCATCCTCGACCGAGGCGTCGAGACCATCGAGGTAGTCGATGACGCGCGGGCGGGCATAGTCGTTGATGACCGTTGTCAGCGTCCGTTCGTACTCGCCATACTCGGGGACGATCTCTGCGGAGATCGACACCGGCAGTTCTGGAGCTTCTTCCGCGACGAGTTCCCGGACACGTTCTTCGTGTGCTGGGTCGAGATACGAGTTGAGGAGCGAAACAGTCAGTGATTCGATACCCGATGCCTGTAGCTCGCGTATCGCCTCGCGTACTTCATCCTCGTTGAGTGGTTCGGTCAGTTCGCCTTCCGGTGAACTGATGGTCCCTGAAACGCCCCGTGTATCTACGAGGTCGGCAAGCGGGTCCGGTTTTTCCATGCCCATCCAGCCGTAGAGCGGGCCGGGCGTCCACGCTCGTGCCAAGTGAAGGATGTCTTCATGACCCGCAGACGTGATGAGACCGACGCGCGAGCCAGTCTCTTCGAGCAGCATATTTGTAACGACTGTCGTTCCGTGGAAGAACAACTTGAGGTCGGCTATCGTCGCGCCTGCTTTCGCGGTTGTTTCCTCCATCCCAGTGAGCACGCCTTCAGATGGATTCGTTGGCGTCGATAACACCTTGTCAATCGTCAGGTCGTGGCTGTCTTCGTCGAATATAATCACGTCAGTGAAGGTTCCACCGACGTCCACTCCGAGGTTGTATGCCATGTGTATCCGTGGCATCTCCAACGGCCGTTATTGCCTAAGTGTTCTCCCAACAGGCGTTGGGGGTATTTATGGTGTCTTCATACGTTATTAGTGGTAATTCGTCGAATATGATTATACAGACACAGTGTCATATCTATTTCTCTCGCAGAAAGAGCCTTCTCCTCGGCTATTGTCCACTCATGACTGTGCTCGTATCGATTTCACTGTCCCAGAGAATCCGGTCCTCCGCCCGTGCAATCTCATGGTCAATGAGGACCATCAGCGCATTTTCACATCATACATTCGTTGTATTCAAATTGCGTCCAGAACAACGTCAGGATATTCGATATACTCTGCTAACTGGTCGAGGAATGCACCCGAATCCGCACCATCCAGTACTCTGTGATCGATAGTCAGACTGAACGTGATCACCTTCTCGAACTCAACATCTCCGTCGTGTTCAACTGGAGCATACTTGCGACGACCTCGACCAGTCGGAGGTCCCCAGGGCCGAATAGCTTCACTACTTGCATTGGTCGATTATAACCCTTGTCTGATGGCTATTTATGGGTTGACATTCACTCACACACGAATGCGGAACTGCGGTTGTGCGCCCTCTCAACTGCATTTTAGGTCCTATCGGACATGGACTCTCGGACGAGGGGATGGATTGTAAGGCTAGGGCTAGAAGCCAGCTCTCGGCTTTTCTCCTTCAGTCTCCCGACTCTCGAAACCGTCTGCACGGCAGACCAACCGGTCACACAGTTTTGGTAAAGAGCAACGATTATACCGGCGGGCAATAGTCTGCGAGTATGCAACGACGGACTGCGGCGATCTACGTCGTTTTCTTCGTAGTGGTCGCTATCGTGGCGTTTTCGTTAACGACGGTGGCCGAGGAGCCATCGGTTTCGGTCGAGGGCCAGGGCTTCTCACACGGGGATACCATCCGCGCTGGCGGAACACAATGGACAGTCAACGTCAGTGATGGTTCCGGCCAGCTCTCGACGGTCAACGAATCGGCGCAGTTTACGGCCGCGCTGGCGAATGGCTCCGCCGTAGTCTTTCAGAAGGGGATGTATCGGCCCGCTTCGAACGGTTCCGGCGGTGGTGCTGGAACCGCATCACCATCTGGTGCCACCACCTCTGGAGCGGTCGGCACTAGCGTTCCGACCGCAGGCGGTGGCGGTAGCTCCCCGGGAACTCGTTTTCTGGTCGTCATCGAAGACACCTCCGCCGGCAACGCCTCGAATATCACTTCGTTCACTCTCCGTCAGCAGTTCGATATCGGCGCACGCCTGCGGGCCGACCCATCCGTCGCGGACACGACGCTTACCGCCGCCAACGGCACGGAGTACGTCCGCTACCGGAACGGTTCGACCCAACCACTCGATGCGTATCTCCCGACGCCAAAGACCCGAACCATCTCGGTCGGGGATTCGTTTTCGTATCAGACCAACTCCACGACCGTCGCGCGCGTCAACACCAGTGCTGCAACGCTCGCGTGGCAAGGTGAGTTGACGCGCACGAAGGAATTAGAAGAAGGCGTAAACGTCACGCTCGGCGGGACGACCTACGTATCACACTTCTCACAACCCAGTTCTGTGGTGCTCTCACAGAATGTTTCGGGCTATCAGGCAGAGATGGAAGACGTCGAGCACTTCCACAATCGTATCCTCGGTCTCTGGGGCGTCGTCATCATCAGCCTGGCTGCAGTAATCCTCATCGTCGGACTGGCGTATATGCCAGCCAGAGACTGAATACTTCTCTGCCATGACATAAAGATTTTATATAGAATAGCGATGGTATTCGAGTGAGAGTTCCCGACGAAGTGAGAGTTAGCGGGTTGGGAGGGATTCGAACCACCTGAACTTCGCTCGTTCCGTCGTTTGAATCCCCCTGTCGCTCGCTTCACTCCTCACGTCCGTTCGTCACAGAAGCGGGCTGGAGGGGATTCGAACCACGGTCGTTCCGTTCGCTTTGCTCACTTCTCTCCCTGATTCGAATCCTCCGTAGCCGCTTCGCTGCTCACCTTCGTTCGCAGCAGAAGCGGGCTGGGAGGGATTCGAACCCCCGACCGTCCGGTTAAAAGCCGGACGCTCTGCCTAACTGAGCTACCAGCCCTCACACGGATTCAGAACGTCGTCCCTAAATCAGTACCGTTCGGCGGGCGAGTGCTCGATTGATTCCCGTTCGTCGAGCGCTTCGGCAATCAACACCGCAGGGTCGACCCCTCGCAGCGCGGCCCGTTGTCTGAGTTCGCAGTACGTTTCCGAAGGGAGACGAAGCGTCATCTCGCCAAGCGTCACGCCGTGGGCCGCGAGCGCGTCCTCGGGAGACGTTCCAGTGTTGATGTCGCTCGCCACCGCGCGCACCTCTCTCACTGTCAGTTCACTGTCGAGTATTGCCCACGCGAGCAGGAAGCGCGCCCGGCCCGAAACTCGGGCGATGTGTTTGGCTGCCGTCGGAGCGATTTCGCCCATCGCGACACACTGACGGACCGAGCGCGGTAGGTCGTGGACGCGCGCCCACTTGCGGATGAACGACACCGTGACGCCCTCGCCCGCGCGCTCGGTGGCGGCCTTGTACGAGCCTTCGCCCCGCACGAGCGCCGCACACGCCGCCGCACCCCGGAGCATATACACGCTGTCGGTGTCGCCGATGGTATCACTGGCGAACGATGCGACTACTTCGGCTGCGCGGGCAAGACTCTCTGCGTCTTCGGGGTCGAACTGCACCGCCTGCTGTGCGCGCTCGCCGGCAAATGTCGGGTCGCCGCGGACGACCGGTTGACCAACGGGTGACTCGCGGTCGGTCGGCCCGTCGAACGGGCCATCAGGCGTCATACGTGTTCAGGGAGGGCGACGAACAAAAGTACCCCGCTGCTGTGTGCCGTCCGCACACGCTCAGTCAGCGTCCGATTCACGCTGTTCCGAGAGATGCTCCCAGATTTCAGTACAGCCAGACCCGTCCTCGATATCGTCTAAGTGGTCGGTTGCCGGCTCCTCGTCGGTCTCCGTGTCGCTCATCGGTCTTCTCCCGATTCATAGAGTTCGGGCGCGACATCCGCAGACGTGTGCTGGCGTGCGCCGTCTTGCTCTTTCATCACTGTTCGGTAGCAGTCCTTCCCGGATAAACGCGCGCTCACCTGTAAGCCCTACCCGAACTCCATTCTCCCGGCAAACCATTCCGAGAACTCCGACGCACATACCGCATCGATTACCGTACAGTCACGCGATTTCACCGAGAGAGTCCGTCACCGTGCTGGCTGTGCTCGAAATCGTGGTATACAGCGTCCCTCTGCCTTCTCTCGTCGTTACTGGGTGGTGCCAAATCGGTTCGCCATCACCGTATCGCTGTCACTCTCCGGCAATACTGTCCTCATTCACCGAGATAGATGGGGCTGTACTATCGGACTGAAATCCGTTTTGGGCGGTTGGCGCGCGCTTGCGCTCGTGTGCGAACGAAGTCGTTCGAAAGGCGCGAAGCGCCTTTCGTGATCTTCAAAAGAGCCGAAGGCTCTTTTGGACCTCGCAAATCGAAGATTTGCTCAGTGATGAGAGAGTTTCGCTCTCTCGAACCATGAGCGCCGAGCGCAGACACCGTGCGAGGGATGAGCGCAGTGAGCGTAGCGAACGGAGTGAATCGGTTGGGGAGGCGTGTGGTGCGGTGT
>DASSKS010000010.1:0-2836 GCA_035690245.1 Halococcus sp.
CTGCCTCCTTGCGTGCTGTCACGTCGGTCTGGAAGCCGACGTAGTTGGTGGCTTCGTCGTCTCCGTCACGGATCGGCGCGATGTCGACCTTGTTCCAGAATTTCTCGCCGTTCTTCCGGTAGTTCACGAGTTCGACAGACACCGGGTTTTCCAGGTCAATGGCCTTCCGCATCGCCGCGACTGTGTCCCGTCCCGATTCCTCGCCTTGCAGGAAACGACAGTTTCGCCCGACCACTTCTTCTTTCGCGTATCCGGTCAAATCCTCGAACGCGTCGTTGATGTAGATGAGTGGGTTGTCCGGCTGATCGGCGTCCGAAATCGTGATCCCGACCGGGGCTTCCTCCATCGCCCGTTCCTTGAGTCGGAGTTTTTCCCTCATCCCGAGGTCCTCAATCGGCATCCGGGACGTTCCGTCGCCCCGAATCTGCGGCCTGTCATCCACCACGGACCGGACGCGGTCGATGAGGAGCCGAGAGGAGTCCGTGGCCGTGCGCGGGATATACTCGGAGACATCGGCCGCTACCGCCCGACTGGCGATGATTCCATCATCCGGTGCGAGGAGGACGACTGGTAGATCGGGATGGTGCTCGCGAACTGTTTCAAGAACGGCGACACCATCTATTCCTCCCCCGTGACTGACCACGACACAATCGACCCCCTCGGCGAGGTGATTGAGCGTCGCTTCCAACTCGGTGGTGACTAGTACGGATATATCGGAGAATCGTTCGAGTGCCTGACGATATTCGTCTTCGTCACCCGGATCGTCGACAACAAAGAGAAGTTGAACCGATGTTCTATGATTTTGGCTCATGGGTGCCGTTGGCGTCCGATACATAAACTCATACTGCCACGAAACCGTCTCGTGAAATCCTCTTACAACCACAAGACGATGATTGACGGAGGACCGGCGACCGCTGCAATCGACGAGTCACTGGGGATTGACGACACAGGACGGTCCCCTTATCACTTGTTCTCCTGGGTTCGGGTGGTGCGCCATCACTCTTCACGGCTTGTGGGAGGTATATCGTCAGCCAGTGCGGTGGCCCGGGACCGAGTTGCAAACGGCTGGTTTTAGTGGTATATAGCGTTCAATACCTCCTCTCATGTGATATCGATGGGTCTCCGAAGTCAATCATCGCTTGAGAAGCCGTTCGCTGCTGACTTCCATCACGAAACCTACAAGACTACGGACGAATACGAATCAGGTACCTAATGAGCGAGGACGAGAGTGACTCGACAGACATGAACCGCAGACGGGTCGTCGGAACGCTGTTTTTCGTCGTCTTCATCGACCTCCTCGGGTTCGGTATTCTCATTCCTGTCATTCCATTATACGCGGAATCGTTCGGAGCGAACGAGTTCATCGGGAGTCTCCTCATCGCCACCTACTCGCTCTTTCAGTTCGTCGCCGCACCGTTCCTCGGGCGTCTCTCGGACGAACGTGGCCGACGCCCGATACTTCTGCTTTCACTACTTGGAAGTATCATCGCGTGGACGCTGTTCGGTATCGCAGGTGAACTCGGGCCATTGCTCGGTGCGGCAAACGGACTGGTCGTGCTTTTCGTTGCCCGCGCGCTCGCTGGTGCGATGGGTGGCAACATCGCTACCGCGAACGCCTACATCGCAGACATCACGCCGCCGGAAAACCGTGCCCGCGGAATCGGCGTTCTCGGCGCGGCGTTCGGTCTCGGGTTCGTTTTCGGTCCAGCCATCTCGGGACTGGTTTCCAGTCCGTTCGCGCTCTCACTCTTTCGAGATGTGCTCCCAGCGTTCGTCCCGGTCTCGCAGTTTACGATGCCATCGTTCGTTGCGGCCGTTCTCTCAGCAGCAAATTTGGTGCTTGCGTTCTTCGTTCTCCCGGAACCACCACGCCGCGAGACTACCACCAAAACGACCGCCAGTTCACGACTCCGAGAACTGTACGATGCGGTCACGTCGCGGACCATCGGACCGCTCGTCGCAGCCTTCTTTCTCGCCTCGTTTGCCTTCTCAGCATTCGAAAGCGAGTTCATCTTCTTCACGAACGACCTGCTTGGCTACGGTACCGCAGAGAACGCCGTCCTTCTCACGTACATCGGCGTCGTCATCGCGGTCGTTCAGGGCGGACTCATCGGCCCACTGACCGAACGGTTCGGCGAGTACCGTCTCGCGCTTGCCGGTGCGGCCATCCAGTTGGTGACGCTTTCGCTCGTGCCGTTTTCGGTCTCGTGGTCGTTCGTTCCATCGCTCGGTCCGGTTGACTCGGGGGCAATCGGACTGGCACTCATCTCGACACCGTTGGCGCTCGGCAACGCGCTCACGAACGTCTCGTTGAACGCGCTCGTCTCGCTCAACGCCGATGCGGACGCACAGGGTGGGGCGTTCGGTCTCACCCAGTCGGCGGGAAGCTTGGCCCGAACGTTCGGACCGGCCATCGCCGGATTCCTGTATGTGGCTATCGCCTACTGGTCGCCGTTTGTCGTGGCTGGCATACTCTTTTTACCCATTCTCGTTCTCCTCTGGCAGGTAGGCCGAACGAGGGCAGGACCAACGCTGGCGTGAGTGCTGGCAATCTCGTCGAATGGTTCTTCGATGCGAGCAGGAGACGCGATTACGCACCGTGCATATTCTCGATTTCAGTATCGTCGATGCTAACCCGCTTCAGTTCCCATTCAACAGGCACAGAAGACTGATAGCGAGTCTTCAGCGGTTCAGACGCCAGATTGCCACGTTGAGATACGTTGCAAAGCTCACCCAGACGAGATATGGAACGAGGAGCAGCGCAGCCCTGCGACTGACGCGCGCGAATGCGATGATGGTTGCAAGGATGGCAGCCCAGAGCGCCACGATGACCACG
>DASSKS010000011.1:0-8561 GCA_035690245.1 Halococcus sp.
AATGAGCGGGGTTCTGGTGATGGACGGCGAGCAGGACCCAAACGGAACGTGCGGCGATTGTGGCCGTCGTGAGACCGCGCACGTCGTCCAATGCCCGGTCGATGAAGACCGCCGCCTAGAGCTTTGCACAGAGTGCTACCGCGAGCGCGGTCCCGGCATCGACATCTGCCATATCCAGCAGGATTCGGACTGGGAGGTCGATGCTACGCGAGCACAGCCGCAAATCAACGGGATGGACGAGCGACATATGAACAACACAGCGTTCCCCGCTCCGGGATGGCTCGGCAATCCGCACCCAATGGAGGAAGACAGCGAGGTCGAACGGTGGCGCGTGCTCAAAGCGTTCAAAGAAGATTTGATGCAGAAAGCCCGCGAGGACGAGTTCTTTCCCTATCATCTCGGCAAAGTGCGCGGCAAGCGCGTTGCGTGCCGGTGCCGGTCGGAAAGCGAGGCATGGCCCGGCGACGGCGACCCGTGCCATCTCGATGTTGTCAACGCCGCGCTGTTGGGATTGTATCGAAACGAGTGACCCCGCTGCTGTTCAGGGTGATCGCCGTGTTTGGCGTGCCGGTGTCGTTCTACCGACCACTCACCCGAGGCCAAAAGTCAATATTCGAGTGGCGACACGAAACTCTTAAGTAATTAAGTCTCCAAGCATGGGTAAGGGTGAAAGGCCCGAATCCGACTATGACAGACGAACCCCACGCGGACGGCGGCGAGAAAGAATCGAACAACGAGTATCAGCAGCAGAGAGGTGGAAAGTAATGTTTGGACGGCGTGAGACCGTCGAAACGCTGGAAGAAACGGCGACACTCCAACCGATTGACCAGCCCGAGTCAGTCGATGACCTCGTGCAAGCCGTTGAGGAGATGGCCGTCGAAAAGGTTCGGAGTCCGTCAAAGAAGCCGATAGAGACGATACAGAGCGCCCACGACCGTCTTGATGAGGATGCACAGCACGAGTTCGTAACTGACGAAACGCTACGACGACGGATTAACGCAGCTCGTCAGGAGTTCAATAACTGGGTTGGGCGCGAACTTCGGAGTAAGCGTATTCCGTCATGGGTTGAAGCAGGACGGGCGAATTACGATTTCGACAACGCAAGCAGAAAATCCCAGTATGCACGCGAGTCAAGCGAGGAATTAGACGAAAAACTTGACTGGGTTCGAGCAGCAGCGAACGGAGCACGCGGTCGAGCGCTCGAAGCCGCCGGGTCGTCTGTTGCCGAGGAGAACGCGAAGAAAGCCGAGCAGAAACGTGACGCTGTACGCGACGAACTCGAATCCGGTATGATTGTCGAGTTTCGGAACCCGCGTATCACGATTGGGCGCGTCGTTCGGGTGAATAAGAAAACCGTGACTGTCGAGTACAAACGTGGATATACAGAAGACCCGCTTACGGGCGAGGAGTTAGACCCGATGGCACAGACGCGCGTCGAACTCGATAGCCAGTGGTTGACGCTCCTAACCAATGCGGAGACGATTAAAGAAGCCGAGCAACAGCGAGATGAAACCACCGATAGTTGAGTGAGGCATTTCGCGTCCCACCACATCGACCAGTTGGGGTAGTCGAGGATGAATCGGTCGAGCAGATTTCTCGAAGCGTTTGCGGCCATTCGCACGCAGATCGCTTTCCATGATTTTATATGGATTCCCGATTAACCCTCACCCGATAGGAGCTAGCCCCTAACCTTACATGTCATAGTCGGGTTTTCGGGCGCTCCTATCATCTCATAACCTTCTAGCTGGAAGCACGTCGAGACGAACCACGGGCAAATCTTTGAAAGACCGACCGGCATATATAAGTGGTTATGTCTCCAAGCATGGGTAAGGGCGAAAGCCCCGGAATCCGACTATGACAGACGAAGCCCACGCGGACGACGAAGAAGAATCGAACACTGACGCTTTCGCGGACGCCCCGCTCGATTTCGGGGCGATTCGCGGGATACACACATTCGAGAGCGTGCTGTTCTCGGAAGCACACGCCGAGCGGACAGTCCCGATGAATGTTCTCACGGGAGAGCGTACCCGAAAGATTGCTGGCAGTGTCGAACGTGCTCAGGCGTTCGTAGCGGACGACCCTCGGCGGGTTGCCGTCCCTCAAAACACTGAGTCGATGATTGAGACGCAGAGCGCTCCGTATGTTTCGACTGTCTTTTACGACAGTAAAGTCACGCGAGGGAAGATAGTCGGCAAAGGCGATTACGGCCAGCCCGAGTATGCCAACGACGGATACGACCTCGAATGGACCTACCGGGCGGCGGTCCAATCGGATAAATACGAGGTCAAGCTAGTCGAGGCCGATTACGAGAGCGGCGACGTAACGGTTCGAGCCACGGAAACGGGGAACTAATCGGCCAACCATATCAGCGGGTATCGGTCGTTCGTGTTCTCCCGAACTGGTTTCTAAAAGACGAAACGGAATGTTTAAGTGGCAGTGTCTCCAAGCATAGGTAAGGGCGAAAGGCCCGGAACTCGACTATGACAACGAAAACGAGAAACGACAGCGGAACTCCGAAGAAATGCGCTATCTGCGGCGAGAGCGCCGAACATCCCGACCCAGTGGCCCCACGAGGGACTTCGCGCGGGTTGTGCAGTATCTGTCGGCGACGGGAGGGCGCGCGATGACGCTCATCTGTCAAGCCTGTGGGTCGCACGCGCTGAAAATTACCGAACAGTCCTACGGCGAGGTCACTGCTTTCGAGGCTTACGAGTGCGAAAATTGCGGTGACACTGGCACACTCCACCACAACGATGTAGGTGGAACCACCCTTCGCGGATGTCTCTCGCAGGACCTCCACGACGCCGAAACCGGGCATGGGAGTGGGTTCAGACCATGAGTGGGGACAAGAGCGAGAGCAAATCGGTGGTACTCGCCGCGTTGGTCGCTAATGTCGCAATCGGTGTGCTGAAATTCGGTGCGTTTCTCGCCACCGGGAGCGCCGCGATGCTCGCGGAAGTGTATCATTCAGTGTCCGACAGCGGCAATCAGATTCTCCTACTCGTCGGACTCTCACGCAGCGCGAAAGCACCCACCCGAACCCATCCGTTCGGCCACGGGAAAGCCCAATTCTTCTATGGATTTCTCGTCTCGGTCCTGCTGTTCAGTATCGCCGGATGGAGGAGCGTGAGTAAAGGATACCACGCGCTCACCCATCTCGATACGGCCAGCACGACCGCTTCGGCGACAGCCCTCGGCGGAATTGTGCCGGGTATCGCCGTCGCCTACGGTGTTCTCGGCGGCGTGATCGTTATCGAAGGCTGGTCGTGGCGGAAGGCTCACCGGACGCTCACGAACGAGATTGCCGCTCACAGTTGGAGTGGGTACAGTGGTGCGTTCCGCCACACTAGCGACACGACGACGCTCACAACGTTCATTGAGGATAGCATCGCCGTCACGGGCGCGGGTGTTGCACTCGTCGGCATCACGCTTTCGCAGGTGACGGGAAATCCGGTGTTCGACGCGGCGGCGGCGTTCGGTATCGGCGTGATGCTGATATTCGGTGCGCTCGCCGTCGCATGGACGAACAAACGCCTGCTAATCGGCAAGAGCCTCCCGCCCGCCGAAGAACGCCAACTCGTCGGCGCGCTCGCCAAGTATGAGACAGTCGGCGAAATCACCGAGTTTCGGACGGTTTACTTCGGCCCTGATACCGTCCACGTCACCGCGTGCGTGGCGTTCGTCGGCGACCTCGATGCAGGCGAGGTATCCGACACGGTGGCGGCAATCAAAGCCGACCTCGGCGAGATACACCCTACCGTTTCCAGTGTCTATATCTCCCCCAAGCGTGCCGAATCCAGCACCGATACCACCACCGACGAGACACCTACCGAGCGGCGTGCATCGGCGGTGTGAGCGACTGAATCAGTAAAATACAACTAACCAATCCAATCATGAAAACCAACCAAGCCACCTTAACCGGCGAGAAGACCGACGAAACCGACGAAATAACGACTAACCCCGAGAAAAAGACGACCAAACCGAAGTCCGACCCATCCACAACAGAACCGGCGCTCACACCACCAGAGCAACGCGGCGGTGACGGCTGTTGTCCGTGGTGTCTCGCGGCGAGCAAAACGTTCGAGCATCATGAAGATGGTCGAGTCGGATGCGAGAACTGTGATGCGGTTATCCCTATCAACGAAAACTGGTACGAACGCGGCGAAAAAATAATCATTTGAAATAGCGGGAATCAGTATTTGTGAAGCCGAATCCGAACCGATACCAACAGATATAAGTGGTTATGTCTCCAAGCATGGGTAAGGGCGAAAGCCCCGGAATCCGACTATGACAGACGAAACCCACGCGAATGACGGCACGAAACGCGCGGAAAGGACAGGTCTTGACCTCAATAAAATGAGGGAAGATGCCGTGGACCTACGCAATGCGGTTGCGTTCGGAGAGAGGCGCACAGGTGGCCGTGTGTCGCTCGAATTGGACCACGCGGTCGAGGACTTGGAGACGGCAGTTGAGCGCCTACGACGCGCCGACGCCGCAGGCAATGATGGTGGCAATGTATCGGATGCGTTCAATCCGGGCGACCGGGCGTTCATCAATGAATCAGATGGCAGTGAAGTGCTTGTGCTCGCCACGCCGAACGTTCGAGCGGAAAATTACGTCGTCCCCGGTGAGTGGAAATCCATCGCCGAGTATAACGCCGATTACTCCGAATGCTCGCCCAACGACCCAGTTGTTCAGGTCGTTTTCATTGAGTCCATCGAAAAAGCGTTCGGTAACCAGTGGACCGATGGGACGATTCAGGAACTTTACGATGATGGTTTGCTAGCCGACCACACCGACCAATACGCCTATCCCGATACGCGACTCGCCAGTGAACCACCCGAACAGTAGGCCCTCGGAAGGTTCGAGATACTTCTAACGAGCCGTTTCCAAAATCCTTAAGTAGTTATGTCTCCAAGCATGAGTAAGGGCGAAAGCCCGGAACCCGACTATGACATCTGAAATCTCAGAGTTCGGCGGTAGTGGTCCGGCTCCCCAACCGACAGTCGATAGCGGTACGACCGTCCCCGAGCGGTATGCGCGGGAAATCCGAGCACGAGAGCAAGCACACGAGCGGTGTCCCGTTGACGTGTTCGTCGCGGGGAAAAACGCTCGGTACAGTTGGCCGTATCGCTTAGTCAACGCCGAGAAAGCACGGCCATCTCTCGCGGAGACCTGCGAGACGCTAATCATTGATTCGGTAGTCGGCGACCCATATTACGCGGTTGACGACATTCTCGACACCGCTCACCGTCTCGATGCCGAGTACGTCATTGGGAAGGACTGGCCGGCGTTCGCCGCACCGGATGACGAGGGACCCGACACGCTCGATGCTTACAGATGGACGATGACGAAATACAAGCGGCATGACTGTGATGCAGAGCTAATCGTTCCGCTCCAACCACCGTATGACAAACAGACGGTGGATAGCCTTCGGAACAGCGGCGTTGAGCATTTCGCACTTGGCGGGTTGCGCGATAAGAGTGGGCAAGAGCAAGTAGAGCTTATCCGCTCGTTCCGCGAGATTGCCGGTTTCGGTGTGCAGGCCCACGGTCTCGGCGTGGGGACGACGCCCGAACTGATAGCCGCTATCCGCGAATCAGTTGTCGAAGACCCACAACGACCCCTGCTCGACTCGTTCGACATCTCGACACCCGAGAACGCAGTCGTCAACAACAAAATCCCGAACAAACGATGGGATCAATCGCGCGTCCCATTGCCGACCGGCGAGGATTCGACCACGATTCGAGCAGGATTCAGCGAGGCAATCGCCCGGATGCTTGAATACGAACTCTCTACCCAGTGTGACGGCGAGATGTTCGCAGGAGAGCGCAGGTTGAGCCAATTTTAGTCAGGGAGCAGTATCACCAGCACGATACCGACATCATTAAGTATCTTTGTCTCCAAGCATGAGTAAGGGCGAAAGCTCGGACCTGACTATGACAGACGAAACCCACGCGAACGACGGCGATGAAGAATCGAACACTGACGTATTCGCACTCGCTCCACTCAATTACGACGCGATTCGTGGGGTGCGGACGTTCGAGAGCGTACTGTACTCCCGCGAGAACGCTAAAGAGCGTGTTCCCGTGAACGTTCGCACGGGGGAGAAAACAGTCGGTGTGAGTAGCGAGGAGAAGGCGAAACGGTTCGCCGAGAACAAGAACCACGGTGGCTGTCAGTGCGTGGCTGTCCCGAAGACCCCCAACCCGATGGGCGAGACCCGCAGCGCGCCGTATGTGCCGGTGGTGTTCTTCAACGAGAAGGTAGTGAGCGGAAAGGTTGTCGGAAAAGACGACTACGGCATCCCGCAGTTTGAAAATGACGGGCGCGCGCTCGAATGGACCTACCGGGCGGCAGTCCAGTCGGACGCCTACGAGGTCAAGCTAGTCGCCGCCGACTATCAGATCGGCGATGTGACGATTCGGGTCGAGAGCACGGAGGGGAGTCGATGATAACAGTTGAAGTCGTAGACGAGGGTCTATCACCTGTTCCCTGTCGCCACCGTGGGTGTGACGGAGATAGTACGGAACTCGTCTCTATCGCTGGGGATGCAGCGTCAGGCATGGCGCGGTTTTGCGACGAGCACGTTAAAACAGCACTCGAATACGATGGGTTGGACCCATGAGCACTGACGAACAGACCACCCTCAGCGTGGCAGATGAGAGCGACAACGCGGACACCGAGACGCCCAGCGGCGCGTGTGTGAACTACGAAGAATGCGGCAACGTCGTCCCAGAGAACGGCAAGATGTGCGGGCCGTGCCTTGACGCCGCTCGTGCCCGTGACCGCGAACAACGGGAGGAGATATGATGGCGACCTCCGCTTCCAAACCGAATCAGCAGCAAGTAGAGGAGGCGGTCACGAACCTGCTGGAAGCCGACGAGCACAACAACAGCTATCGGTACTTCCATGCATCCGATGTCGCCGAAAGAGACCCGGAATTGTCATCTGCGATGGTCGGAACGTACTTGCCAGAAATTGAGGACGATTCGCCATTGGAGAACGGAGTCATCGTTGAAGTATATACAGACCGGCGATGTGGCGCGTCGTTGTGGATAGCGCGAAAGGAGGAACCATGAGCGCCAAGAATCTCACCGTCGCCCGTCTCGTCACTGATGAGATTGACGCCATCGAGATCAAGGGCGATGCGTTCGGCGACCTGCTCGATTCGCTCGGTATCATGGAGAAAATCGAAAAGCGGGCAATCGTGACGAGCGAGAAGCCCGGAGATGACGATACGCGAGCGTATATCGTCGATAAACACACGGTCCCCGGAACGGACGGCACGACGCAGGTCTATGCCTGTACTTGTGCCGGGTTCAAGTTCCACGAGTTGTACGAGGACCGCGAGGAGATTCGCGCCGACCCCGAAGCAGGGTTTGAAGCGCTCGGTCGCTGCAAGCACGGCGATGCAGTCGCCAGCGAGGACCGTACTGCCGAGGACCGCGAAACAGGCCAACAAGGCTTCGAGATGTTCAGCGAATCAAATGCACAGGAAGACAACTAACATGGCAGCAGACCAAACCTGAACCATGACAGCAAACAACGCAACAGAAGCAGAAAGCGAACAGAGCGACGAGAATGTCCCCATCAGACATATCCAGACGGTGCGGATTGGCTGCGATGAAAGGGGGAGAATACGGCTACAGCTAACCGAGGCGATTCGAGCAGCAGGTCTCGGTGGTGGTGATGCGATGTTTCGGTACATCCCCGAGGAAGCCGAAAATCTCGGCGTTGTGCCGGCGCTCGGCATGGAAGAAAGCATCACGAGTCCGCGAGACGGGCGCACGTACAGCGTTGACAGTGCAGGTGGGAGGAATCGGTTGGAGATTCCCGAAGATGTACTCACCGCTCTCGATATTGACATCGACGCTGTGAAAGCGGGCAACGGGCCACTGCTCGACGTGTTTGCGGGCGACCGCATGATAGCGTTCGACAAATCCAGTGCTATCGCTGTCTCGGCTGACGCTCTCCCGGACGACTACGAGGGCGATACCAACGAGGACGGTGAGGTCGTTTTGCATCAAGCCCAGACGACGACGCCAATGATGCGCTCATGGGGAGTTACGGCACGACTTACAGCGGGGGTCAGACAGGCCGGAAACGGAGCGGAAGACGACTTAGGTGCCATCAAGTATCTCCCCGAGCTTTCGGACGGCCTCGGCAGCGGTGTCGTCCCCGCAATCGTGACTCAGTACGGCGACGGGCGAGCACGTGACGAGGCGTATTCGCTTTCGCGTATCGCCGCGAACAGCGGCAAGAGTTCCAGCCGAGGCTTCGAGGCGACCATCCCCGACGACGTACTCGACACGTTGGGTCTCTCAGAAGACGATTACGAGGATGTGCCTCTCGAAGACCGGCCCGCGCTCACGGTCTATGCGGGCGACCACCTGCTCGCGTTCGGACGGCCCGGAGAGCGCGAGATTGCCGTTGACCGCAAGCAGACACCCGTCGAGTCAGCACCGACGCTTACGGACATCGCTGGCATCGGTCCAGCGCTCGCCGAAGAACTCCGCGAAAGGGGCTTCGAGACGGTCGCCGACCTCTACGACGCCGAC
>DASSKS010000012.1:0-8918 GCA_035690245.1 Halococcus sp.
TGATAGCAGAGCGCGTGCCAACAGCACTCCCACCAGAACGGCCATTCACGACCCGTCGGATTCTTGGTAGCTGAGGGCCACCATCACGTATGTCACAATCCGCAGACGACGCCATCGAAACGCGACTCGGCGACGCCCTCCGGGAAACCGACGCGACAATCGCGGTTGCAGAATCCTGTACCGGCGGACTGGTCGGGTCGATGCTCACCGACGTACCGGGGTCGAGTGCGTACTTCGAGCGCTCGCTCGTCACCTACTCCTCGAAAGCGAAACGCGCGCTGCTCGCCGTGAGTCGTGAAAACTTAGATGCTCACGGCGCAGTCAGCGAACCTATCGCCCGAGAGATGGCTCGCGGAGCCAGAGACACCGCCGACACGACGTGGGGTGTAGCGACCACGGGAATCGCCGGGCCGGACGGTGGAACGGACGAAAAACCGGTCGGTACGGTCTATATTGGTGTTGCCTACGCCGCGCCGTGGGGCACGGGAGATTCGATGACGACAGCCGAACACCACGTTTTCGAAGGTACCAGAAGTGAAATCAAAGCCAAAATCGCCCGGCGCGCACTCACGGCGGTTCTCGAAGCACTCGATGAACGCAGAGAGTAATACTGTTGAGTAGCTGGATAGAAACCCTCCGGTTTCCTGACGACTCTCGATCCAGTGCTCCGTGTACAGACTCGCAACCTCAGTCACCAACTAACGCATCACGGACGAGAGTACCTCTCGACCAAACAGTTATTCATTTCCAGAGCTGAAAATCCGGTATGAGTACTGATGACGCCAGTAGTACAGAGGACCAACACGACCATCACGAAGTCGAGGGACCGGGCTATTCGACGCCTGCGGCGATGCGCACCGACTCAGCCCGCGAGAAAACCGCCTTCGTGATGGCTCCGCGGGTCGGGATGGATGTCGACGAACCCGATTTCGTCGGCGTCGTGGATGTCGACCCAGAGTCAGAAACGTACTGCGAAATCATCGATACCGTCGAAATGCCGAACAAGGGCGACGAACTCCACCACTTCGGCTGGAACACCTGCTCGTCGTCGTGTCACATGGAGGGACTCAACCGTGACCACCTCATCGTTCCCGGCCAGCGCTCCTCGCGTATTCACGTTCTCGATGCGTCCGACCCGCGTGATCCCCAAATCGAGCGCGTCATCGAACCCGAGGAGGTGTTCGAGTACGACCTCTCGGCCCCGCATACGGTCCACTGCGTCCCGGAGGGGAAGATCGTCATCAGTATGCTCGGCAACGCCGATGGTGAGCTTCCGGGTGGATTTCTCCAACTCGATCAGGAAGATTTCTCGATTGACGGCCACTGGGAGGCAGACCGCGGAACCGTCGAAATGCAGTACGACTACTGGTACCAGCCTCGCCACGGGGTGATGCTCTCGACGGAGTGGGCGGCCCCGAAAACCTACTACCCCGGATTCGACCTCGACGACGTCGAGAACGGAAACTATGGCGACAGCATCCACGTCTGGGACTGGGAGACCAAAGAGTACCAAGACACGCTGACCTTCGGCGAGGAGGGGCTGATTCCGCTAGAGATTCGGATGCCCCACAACCCCGAAGAAACGGAGGGATACGTCGGTGCAGCGCTCTCCTCAAACATCATCCGCTTCTGGAAGGACGACGACGGGGCGTGGGACTGGGAGACCGTCATCGATGTCGAAGACCGCGAGCATCCCGACTGGGATATGCCTGTTCCCGGTCTCGTGACCGACCTGCTGCTCTCGTTGGACGACCAGTACCTGTTCTTTTCGAACTGGCTCCACGGCGACTGCCGGATGTACGACATCAGCGATACCGGCAATCCACGGCTCGTCGATCAGATATGGGCCGGCGGCAACTTCGGTGACCGCCAAGAAATTCAGGGAACCGACATCCGCGGTGCGCCACAGATGCTGCAACTCAGCCGCGATGGCCGTCGGCTGTACTGGACCACCTCGCTGTTTTCGAGTTGGGACAACCAGTTCTACCCCGCTATCGGCGAGCAAGGCTCCTTGATGATGAAAGCCGACGTCTATCCCGAAGAGGGACGGATGGAACTCGACGAGGACTTTCTCGTCGAGTTCGGCGATGCTCCCGGTGGTCCGGCACGCGCCCACGAGATTCGCTGGCCCGGTGGGGACTGTACGAGCGATGTCTGGCAGTAGATGCCCTACGAGGTGACCTTCCAGTGGCGCGACGGTTCAGAACGGACCATCGAGGTTGACGCCGACGAGACCGTCATCGATGCCGCCGAACGCACAGAACTAGGGCTTCCCTACGGCTGTCTCTACGGTGCCTGTGGGACCTGTACGGGCCGGTTGCTTGACGGTGACCTCGTTCATATCGAACGAGCACGCGCACTGAAGCCACACCACCGCAAAGCGGGGTACGTACTCCTGTGTGTGGCCGAACCCCGCTCGGATTGTTGCATCGAGGTCGGTGCGGAGATTCAAGCCGACCTCGTCCCCAATCCGTGGAAATAACCGAAGGAGACTCGAAACTACTCGGGAGTCAACGTACCCAAACGCTCGTCACTGATATCAGGGCTAACCCCATTACTCGAACGGGTCGATTTTCTCGCTGCCCGGTACCTCCTCGTCGGCGGTGAATCCGGGTCTCGAGGTAGCGATTTCGAACACCAACCCGTCGGGGTCGGTGAAGTAGATGCTCTTGAAATACGTCCGGTCGCGCACGCGGGAAACCCGCACGTCGTGGTCCATGAGATGCTCGCGCCACTCGCGGAGGGTATCCTCGTCCTCGACTCCGATGGCGAAGTGATGGGACGCCCCGGGACCGGGCTGACCCTGCGAATTGGGGTACTCGAAGTAGGTGACGGTCATTCCCGGTTTGCCCTCGGGCGTGGCCGAGAAGTAGTAGTGAGGAGTGCCGGGGTCGTCGTAGTTTTCGGTCATCTTTACTGTGTGGAACCCGAGCACTTCCTCGTAGAATTCCTTTGTTCGTTCCATATCGGTACAGATGTTCGTCACGTGATGCAAGCCTGTCGTGGGTGGTGTGTCTGCCATAATTCGGGAAGTGAGTTACTCGTCTTCGGTCCCGCGCGCGAGGAACGCAAGCGCCGCACCGAGAATCACGAGATTTTTCAGGAAGTGGATTATCTGCTGTTCGCGCTGGTCCTCGTCTAGGTTCCAGAAGTCGTGCATCTGTGGTGTGACGCCGACGAAAAACGCCGCAATCGCGCCAGCGGCCAGCCGTGGGGCGCGCCCGAGTGCGATGGCGATACCACCGAACAGGAGCATCCCGCTCGAAAACGGGACGAGTTTATCGGCCTCTGGAACGTTCTTTGATTCGGCATAGCCAATCGACCCCTCTAGATCCCGAAAATTATCGACCGCCATGAACGCGAGCACGCCGCCGAACAGCGCGCGCGCAACCGTCGAGAGACGACCCATCACCAATCCACCTCCGTGGGGTTCGTCGGTCGTTTCACCGTCTTTCCGCTGAGTACAGTAGTCGGTATCACAATGTTACCTCGGAGGCGAACCGGTATATGCTTTCGCCGACAGAGCCGTAACCAGGTAACACCGATGTCATCACAACGAGAACGCCACAGTCAGGAGGCGTGTGCCGTCGTCGACTCGCTCGAACAGATCGGCTCGCAGTGGCGGCTGGTCGTCCTCCACGACCTTCTGGGCGACGAAAAGCGTTTCAACGAACTCAAACGCTCGACCGGGGCGAATTCGCGGACCCTCTCGCGGGTGCTCGATGACCTCGGAGAGACGGGTCTCGTGAGCCGCAGGATAGAAGAAGACGCCCCCATCGCCACCTACTACCGACTCACGGAAAAAGGCGAGTCGCTGTGTCCGGTTTTCGACGAAATCGAGGCGTGGGCCGACGAGTGGCTCGACGGCGAGATTTAGGCGTCGTATCTCTCGGGATACGCCTCGACGAGAACCTCTGACTGCGCTTCAAAGCGTTCTCGAATCGGGTCGATAGCCAGAGAGATGTAGCCGGCGGCGGCGTTTTTCAAATCCTGCGGGTGGAGTTCCTCGCTCACGAAATCGCTCTCCAGTTCGTCGTAGCTCTCATAGCGCAGGTCGCCGCCGTACTGTTCCGGTCGTTCGACCTCGAAGGACTCGTCGCGCTCTGCGAGTATTGGAAACACCAAAAATCGAAGGTATTCGAGCACGCCGTTGTCTTCGACTTCTCCCTGTGGGCAGTACGCGCCCTGTAATTTCTCACGGACTGTATCGGGGTCGTCAGTGAGATTTACTTTTGAAGATGCATCGGAGGCACTCATCTTTCCGCCGGAAAGACCCGATAGTAGGGGGGCGAAAACACAGACCGGTGGCTTCTCATCCCTATCTGCGAATAGTTCGCGGCTGAGCATATAGATGCCCCGCTGGTCGAGTCCACCGTAGGCGATGTCGGCATCGAGCGCGTCGATGTCGAGGGTCTGCATCAGCGGATATATGAGTCCACCCAGTTTGGGATTTTCCGATTGGCGGACGACCTCGCTACCGGCGCGCTGGACGCGGGAAATCGTCGTATCGGCGGCCATCCGTAAGAGGTCGAGGGAGTACTCAGAATCCAATTCGAACTCGCGTCCCTGCACGAACTCGATTTTTTCAGGACTGGCTCCAGCGGCTTCGACCATCCCCTCGATTGCCTCGCGGTAGTAGGCAGACCGGGCATCGAGCAGGTCGAAAGGACTTTTCTCATCGTCCAAGTGGGCGTGGAGGTCCGCAATTAATACGGTGACATCCAGACCAGCGCGGAGGAAATCGGCGAGTTTGCGAATCGTGGTGAAGTGGCCGATGTGCATCTCGCCGGTGGGAGCGTAGCCGATGTAGATAGTCGGGTCGTCTGCGAGCAGTCCGTCGAGTTCCTCCTCGGTGACGACTTCTGCGGTGTTTCTGGTGACGAGGCGTTTTCGCTCCGCAATGTTCATGTTTTTCCTGTCCTGCGCGCGCTGTTAAGCGATTCCCTTTCTGATGGCTTCGACCGGACCGTTGTGGACGATAGCTGTGTTCCCTGCTAGTCGTTCGCACAAAAACGCAAACCGAACCATTCCGTAAAATCATTTATTATGATGCAATCCGCAGTTCTTCTGGCATGGCAAGCGATAACGAATCACTACTGACGAACCGACGGAACTATCTCAAAGGACTCACCGCGGCGAGTGCGCTTCTCTGGGGTGGAACCGGAACGGCTGCCGCGTGGGACGACGAAAAAGACGGTGGCGAAGACGAAATCGATTTGGACGACATCCATTACACCTCCGCGACGACGCTCGCGGCGCTGATTCGGACTGGAGACCTCTCGCCTGTTGACCTCGTGGATGTCACGCTCGAACGTCTCAGAAACAGAGAAGACGAACTCAATGCGTTCATCACTGTCACGGGAAAACGCGCCCGTGAGGCCGCAAAGGAGGCAGAACAGGCCGTCGAAAACGGCGAGGAACTCGGCCCGCTGCACGGGATTCCAATCGGAGTCAAAGACCTCCAAGCAGTCGAGGGAGTCCGGTGGACCTCCGGTGCGCTTCCGCTTTCTGACCGGGTGGCGGATAGCACCGAACTCGTGGTCAAACGGCTGTTCGACGCCGGTGCAATCCTCATCGGGAAGACGAACACGCCCGAGTTCGGCTACACCGGAAAAACCGACAACCTCCTCGTTGGGCCGACATCGACGCCATACGACCTCGACCGCAATTCCGGCGGCTCTTCTGGTGGGAGTGCTTCTGCGGTCGCAAGCGGCATCGTTCCCATCGGCACAGGAACGGATGGGGCCGGGTCGATTCGGATTCCGGCCTCCCTTTGTTCGACCTACGGATTCAAAAGCACCTACCGCCGTCTTCCTGACCCGGTGGTCTTCGAGACCGGAACCACACTCAAGAGCAACGCTGCAGAGACTCGGACTGTGAGGGATGCTGCGCTCGCCCTTTCGGTGATGGCCGGTCCCTCAGAGGTACCCCAAGACCCGCACATTCTGCCAAACTGCGACGTGGATTACCTCGAAGCAGTCGAGCGAGATGTCGAGGGGATGAAAGTCGGCTACAGCCCCGATTTGGGGGTCTATCCGGTCGATGACCGCGTTCTGGATGTCGTGGGTGAAAACGTCGGCGCGATTTCAGCGGCCGGCGCGACCGTCGAACGAGTTGACGTCGACCTCGGCGTGAGCTACGACGAACTCATTCACAGCCTCCGACTGATGTGGGGGGCGGGGTACTGCACGCTCCCCGAAAAACTCGCAGAGCAAGGTGTCGATGTGCTCGGTGCGGATAGGGACGAATTCCCCGACGAACTCATCGACTTCATCGAGTTCGGGCGCGAGGAAATCAGCATGGTTGACATCAAGCGGAACGACGAAACCGTTCGTCCGACTGTCTTCAACGCGATTCAATCCGTCTTCGAGGACGGCTACGACATCCTCGTTGCGCCGACGGTCGCCGTTCCGCCGTTCCCGAACGACATCGTCGGTCCCACTGAAATCTCGGGCGTCGAGACGGACTCGATTCTCGGCTGGCTCATCACGGCAGTGTTCAACATGACGGGCAACCCGGCAGCATCGGTTCCAGCAGGGTTTACCGACGACAAGGGGCTTCCGGTCGGGATGCAACTCGTCGGCGAACGCTTGGCTGACGAAACGGTTCTCGCTGCAAGCGCGGCCTACGAGCGGGTGAACCCGTGGCACGATGACTACGAGGCAATAGTCCAGATACCGGATGAGGAGAGCGGGGAAAACCACCACGAGAAGGCGAATCGCGCTGCACCACGAACGCCGACCCGACAGCAGTTGGTTGCGGAGTTGCCGGAACTTCCGGCACACGAGTATCTCGACCGGCCTCTGTGACCTCGAAACCGGCGAATTACTCGATTGTTCACCTGTTGTCTCGGTCTCCAACGGCTTTAGTCGTCCGTCGGCAAGCTATATCGCTTCTAACGCCAATGCCAATAGCTGAAGCGTCACAGAAAAAACGAGAACCACTCCTCCATAAGCCATCCATTTTTGCGTATATTCAGAAATCAGAACTGAAGCGTTATGTTCTATAGCGCTCAATGGCCCAAGCCATCTCCAGTCTTCGCCAGATTCATCCGTATTTGGGAGCTTCCAACCGTGATATTCAGTCTTATATGGCTCATCCGGTGGTCCGCCTGTGGTTTCGTCATAGCATAGAAGGATGCTCTCACTCCACCCCGACGGTTTCTGTAATATTCTTATTTCTTCAACGTGATTAGAAAGCAGTTTGTTTTCGTCTAGAGATGCATCACAATCATCTGCCACATTTTCACGAACACCAATATGTTCTCCAATAAAGCCAGCGACTTTCTCAAACCCTTCATCATTCTGGTTCAGACGCCACTTGGTCAATAATATCCGCCAACCAGTTTCAAACTCCCTAGGACGGACATATTTACTTAGAAACGGTAAGGTTGGTGCTGCAAATACTAATGTTGAGATGATACCAAATACAACAGCCAAAAATCTGTATAGTATGACTGCATAAGAAGAAGTTAAAATAGAGACTGCTGTAGTATCCATGTTCTATTTGTTAAACATAGCATTATATTACGGTCGGTTCGATATCGAGAGCCTTGGGAAAGCAGGACAAATTACTTCTATCATGACCGATTCACCTGTCGTGAATTGCTCCGTTCGTCCGAGAGCCACCTATGGCGCGTTGGGTGGTGACTCCTCGTCCTGACGGGCGTTGCGCAATCGGTTACGGTGGACGATACCGACGTTGTTCGCGGTGGTTTCGGTGAATCCACGAAAGGCATCAGCAGTACTGCCATCGCCGAGAACGATTGGTGCGCCGCCGTCACCTCCTTCTCTGACCTGTGGGTCGAGCGGAATCTCCCCCAAGAATGGCATCTCGACCTCGTCTGCGAATTTCCGTCCGCCGCCTCGTCCAAATAAGTCGTGTTCTGCCCCGCAGTCGGGACAGCGAAAGCCACTCATGTTTTCGACGATTCCGAGTACTGGGGTATCGTGTTTGCCGAACATCTGGAGACCCTTTCGGGCGTCGTCGATGGCTACGTCTTGGGGCGTGGTAACGATGACCGCGCCAGCAATCGGCACGCTTTGAAGGAGCGTGAGTTGGGTGTCCCCAGTGCCGGGTGGGAGGTCAACCACCATATAATCGAGTGCGCCCCACTCGACGTCTTCGAACAGTTGGGTGAGGACTTTGTGGACCATTGGCCCGCGCCAAATCACGGGGTCGTCCTCGCCCACCAGAAACCCCATGCTCATGAGTTTCACGCCGTACTTCTCGGGCGGAATGATCTGCTCGTCCGGGGTGGCCTGTGGGCGCTCATCGGCCGCCACCATCCGCGGGACGTTCGGGCCGTACACGTCGGCGTCGAACAGGCCAACACGCGCACCCATCTGTGAAAGCCCGGCGGCTAAGTTCACCGCGACGGTGGATTTTCCGACGCCGCCCTTGCCGGAGGCGACCGCGATGACGTTTTTCACGTCGGGGAGAACCTCCCCACTGCGCTCGACGCTTGCGGTGAGTTCGCTTTCGATTCCTTCCGCACCGAGGACTTCGCGCACCCGACCCGCGATGGCGGTCTCGTTCGGCGAATAGGGTGCGCCGAGTGCGAGCGAGATGTGGGCAACGTCGTCTCGAATGTCGATGTCGTTGACGAGATTGAGCGAGACGATATCGCTGCCGAGGTCTGGGTCTTCGACGGCGGTAAGCAGCGAACGCACGTCGGATTCGTTCATGGATGAGGTAGTTTCGGACGAGCGATAAGGGTTCGGAACTCGGGAGATGATTGTGAATCCTTCGGACAGCGACTGTGCGAGGCGTTTCCGACGTGCGAGTCAATCACAGTCGGCAGCGGGCGCGCTCAAATTCCCGGCGAACTCCTTCATAGTGAACGTTTACGAACCCGAAAGTGACGAACCAAACGGGTGCGGTAGTCCTGTGATTGCACCGCGAGCGAACTCCGAAGG
>DASSKS010000013.1:0-2850 GCA_035690245.1 Halococcus sp.
CTCGGTATACGATGCACAGCGGGCCGTCCTCGATGTCGGCGTCGAGGATGTCGAGGACGTGGACGCGCTCGTCGGACCCAGTAGTGAAAAAACCACGGCGAGTGCGCTCGCGGCGAACGTCGCCGCCCACGTCAATCCCGACAGCCGAGCGGACCTTGAACACCTGCCGGCAGTGAGCTTCTGGGAGGACACTCCCGAGGAGTACGCCGAACTGGCTTCCGAGGCGGGCTATGACGCAGACCGGACGCGCGACCTCAGAGAATCCGTCGCGCTCGTGGCGAACTATCAGGCCTACGAGGACAAACGCGAACTCGTCGCCGATTTGCTGTTCGACGGCAGCGAATCGCTCGCCGCGCGGCTTGCGAGTCAGTTCCGCGAGAAACTCGATGCGGCCATCGACACCGCCAAAGCCCACCTTGAGTACCGCGAAGTCAATGAAACAACCATCGCCGTGCTCGACACCAATGCGTTCACCCATCGGTACGATTTCCCACAGACGGCTCTGCTCTGTGATGCACTCTACCGGCAAACACGTGAGGATGCGTCCGTTCTCGTGGGACTCGGCGAGGACGAACTGTATCTCCGGCACACCGGGGAACTTGATGTTCAAGCCGTAGCCGAGACAGTCACAGAACGCGCTCCCGAGGCCGCCGTTTCGGTGGGTGCAGCGCGCGACGACCGACTCGAATTCCTGTTAGGTGAGCGCGAAGCCGTCCGTGAGGCGGTCATCGAGGCGGTTACAGAATAGCGAGCAACAGCCTTATTCGCGCGACGCGACGATTTCCGTCAAGATTCGATGAGCACCGAGATTCCGCCGACTGAAATGGAAGCGTTCGAACGGACTTGTGAGGAGCTAATCGAGCGCATTCTCGATGGCGACATCGAGCGAAGCGAGGTTGAATCCGCAAAACTCGACGTTTGTTCTGACTTTTCCGCGCCGAAAGTCCCCAAAAACTCGGAACTCTTAGACCGCGCGCCCGAGGGCCGCCGCGAGGAGTTGGAGAACGTGCTCCGCAGGAAGCCCGTCCGCACAGCGTCAGGAGTCTCACCGGTGGCTATCATGACCTCCCCGCAGATGTGTCCCCACGGGAAGTGTCTCTACTGTCCCGGTGGTCCCGGCTCCAAGTTTTCGAGTTCGCAGTCATACACCGGCCACGAACCCGCCGCTGCCCGCGGGGTGCAAAACGACTACGACCCGTATGGGCAGGTCACGCTTCGGTTGAATCAGTTGCGCGAAATCGGCCATCCGGTCGATAAAGTCGAACTCATCTTGATGGGTGGGACGATGACCGCCCGGAGCCACGACTATCAAGAGTGGTTCGTCAAACGCGCACTGGAGGCGATGAACGAGTTCGACCCAGAAGCCGAACCGAACCCCGCAGAGGGACGGAGCTTCGCACAGGACCCCGACGAATACGACTTTCGGTATTTGGAGGACGTAATCGCCGAAAACGAGACGGCGCGCGTGAGGAATATTGGGACGACCTTCGAGACCAAACCCGATTGGTGTGACCCAGAGCAGATAGACCGAATGCTCTCACTCGGGGGCACGAAGGTCGAAGTCGGCGTCCAGACCACCTACGACGAAATCAATCGCGCGATGCACCGCGGTCACGGCACGCAGGCTTCCGTGGACGCGAACCGTCGGCTTCGGGATGCGGGGTTCAAGGTCGGCTTTCACATGATGCCCGGCCAGCCCGGCATGAGTCGAGAGATGTGCATCGAGGATTTCAGACGGCTGTTCGAGGAACCCGAATGGCGACCCGACTACCTCAAAATCTATCCGCTGCTCGTCGTTCGTGGCACGGCGACGTATGATATGTGGCGACAGGATGACTTCGAACCGCTCGACAACGAGCAAGCCACCGAGTTGGTCGCAGAAATCAAGTCGATGCTGCCGAAGTACGTTCGCCTTCAGCGCGTTCAGCGCGATATCCCAGCAGACTTCATCGATGCCGGGGTTTGGAAGTCGAACCTCCGCCAACTCGCGCGCGAGCGGATGCGCGAGCACGGCTGGAGTTGTGATTGCATCCGATGTCGAGAAGTCGGGATGAACGACCAACCCCCCGAGAACGTCGAGCGCGACGTGGTGACCTACGACGCTGGCGGCGGTACTGAACAGTTCATCAGCTACGAGGACCCAGACCGCGACCTTCTCGTGGGGTTCTGTCGGCTGCGATTCCCGAACGAACCGACGAGACGGGAACTCGACAATGCAGCGGTGATGCGTGAACTCCACGTCTATGGGCCGATGGTACAGGTGGGACAGGAGAGCGCGGACTGGCAGCACAAGGGCTACGGCGAGAAGCTCCTTCGACACGCAGAAACGATGGCCGCCGATGCGGGTTTCGACAAATTGAGTGTGATTAGCGGCATCGGTGCGCGAGAATACTATCGGAATCGTGGCTATCATCAGGATGGTCCGTATGTGAGCACGCGGCTGTGAGGGGCAGTTGCGGAGCGGACGGCTGGAGCGCGTCCGGCGTAAGCCGGGCGCGCGAGAAAGGGAAAGGTAGGCGTGCGGTGCGGGCCTCGGCGGATGAAGGGCGAGCGACTGAAAGGAGCGAGGGCTTCGGCGGTGCTGTGCGGTGGCGGGGCGGTAGTCACTAGTGATTGTACCGCGAGCGAACGAAGTGAGCGAGTGGGCCAAGGCGCGACCACCGGGAGCGCTGCAGGCTTTTGATCGACCTTTTGCTAGCGAAGGAGCGAGCGACTGAGCGCAGTAAAAGGTCGGTGTACAGCCGATTTTGGCCGGTTCATTTATTACGGTGGGACGAGAGTATGCCTACGGGGCAGACCGTGCAGGTGATGCCACGCAACGGACGTAGCCCCGCGGTGCGGAGCCGGTTC
>DASSKS010000014.1:0-2590 GCA_035690245.1 Halococcus sp.
AGACCGAACGAGACGAATGCTCGATAGATTTGAACCGGCATGGTGAGCGGGAAGTACGCCATGATGGTGGTCGCGCCGAACTCGCCCATCGCGCGCGCGAACGTGAGCGTGATGCCCGCGACGATGCCCGGCCACGCGAGCGGCAGCGTCACCCGAAAGAACGTCATCAACAGACCTTTGCCGAGCGAGCGCGAGGCGTGTTCGAGCTTTCGGGGAACACCGTCGAAGGCCGCTTTCGATGTGACGACTACAAATGGCGAGGCCACGAACGTCTGGGCGAGTACGATGCCAGTCAGTGAGCGCGTGGGTTCGAGACCGAACGCGACGAGCACCTGCCCGAGCGGCGCGCTCGGCTGGAACACGGTGAGGAGGACAATACCGGCCACGGTCGGCGGCAATACGAGGGGGAGCACCACGACTCCGAGAACGACGCTCGAAAAGCGGGTTTCGGCCCGTGAAAGCCAGTAGGCGAGCGGGACGCCGAAGACGGTGGCGACGACCGTACTGATTGTGGCCGATTTCAACGAGGTAATCGCTGCATCCGCCACCACTGGGTTGTCGATGCGGGCGAACACCTCCCCCGGCGACGCGGAGAGAAACAGCGAAACCATCGGCACGAGATAGTAGAGCACCAATATCCCGCCGAGCACCAGCGCAACCGCGAGCCAATCGAAGCCCAGCGTGGTTCGTGACTGGGGTGACTGTGTTGCCATCGGATTAGGTCAGGAGTGTGATGTCGGATACGTCTGCCGAGAGGTTCGGCGGGTGTGTGCTCAACTGGTTGCCGGCTGTGCTCACCGCTTGTTTGACGCGCTTGGGGACGTCGCCCTCGTAAGTCGGAAACTGTTCGCGCAGGATGAATCCGTGTTCTGTGAGGTAGCTACCGGTGGTGAGCACATCGAACGTGGAGAGTGCGGCGTCGCTCATGTGGTGGATGGTCGCGCCGTAGGCGATGAGGTCGCCCCGTATTTTCTTTCCGTCCGGCAGGGTATAGGAGGTCTTCGAGTACCACTCCTCGACGTACTGTGGATTGCTCAAGTCGATTTGGTCGGGGAGGTCGATGTACTCGTAGCCGCGTTCGACAGCCATGTTGCGATAGACGATTGCTGCGTCGATTGCGCCGGTTTCGAACCGACTGAGCAGGCCCGTCTCGGGGTAGATTTGTCCTCGTTTCGGAATCTTCTTTCGGAGGTTGTTCGCGCCCTCGTAGTAGCGCGAGGCGAGGTCGAACATGAACAGCGTGCGGTAGCCCAACGGGTCCTGTTTTGGAGGCGTCCGTCCAATTTTCACACCGCCATCGACCATCGGTTTGTACCAGCCGTCTTTGCCTGCTTTGGCGACACGCTGGCCCGGTTTCGTGTCCTCGTTGACCGCGATAACGACAGCGTTGCTCGTAAACACCGAGTACCACGGCGGGGTAAGCACCGTATCGAACAGTACTGTGTCGGCGAGCGCGACGATGTCGGGGTCGCGCAATTCCTCGTCAATCAAACGAGCGACCTCAGAGGAGCCATGAGATTCGACCTGTATCGGCACATCCACAGTAGCTTTGAAATCGGACAACAGCGCGTTTTCGAGGCTGCCAGCCGAGAGAATCGCAATCGTCATGGATTGACCGCCGCTGCTACCGCTACCGTTGTCGCCACCGCTGCCGGAACTACTACTACCTACACAGCCCGCAAGTCCCGCGATACCGGAGACGCCGGCCATCCGAAGGAACGACCGCCGCGTCCCGGCGCGAATCACCATACGTAAACCACTACCGATTGCACTAAAAGTATTTATCAAACGATTTCGTTTGACTTTGTATGGATTCCCCGCATATCGAGGACAGTCTGCTCACTGAACGGCAGGCCGAAGTGATAGAACTCCGTGAGGAGGGTCTCACCCAGCAGGCAGTCGCCGAACGCCTCGGGACGACCGCTTCAAATGTCAGCGCGGTCGAACGGGCGGCCACGGACAACATCGAGAAGGCACGACGCACGCTCTCTCACGCACGCCTGCTTCGCGCGCCCGTTCGGTTCTCTTTCGAGCGCGGCGTGGGCTTCGATGAGGTCGTCGAACGGGTGTATGCGGCGGGCGATGAAGCCGGCATCAACATCGATTACTGTCGCCCGGAACTCTATTCGCATCTCTATACTCACCTGGCGGAGAGTTTCGACAACAGCAAACTGGTTCGACCGGTCGAAATAGGCGTGACGCAGGACGGGGACGTGAACGTCTATTCAGCGGCGTGAGGCCTCGGAGCTAGTTCCGAGACGTTTCGGGGCATCACTTTCGTCGGTCGGTCGAATCGCCCGTACCGCCGGTAAGCGCGCTCGCAAGCGCTCCCTCAACGACCACATCGTCGCCGAGGGCGGTGAGACGGACTTCGGGAACGTTTATCATCACCAACTCATCGAGGCGTTCACGAATCGGGTCCACCACCAGTTTTTCGTTGTTGAGCGCGACTGCCCCACCCACTGAAACGACGAGCGGCGCGTAGGCGTGGACGAGGTTTGACACGCCCAGTGCGTTCCACTCGGCGAGGCGGTCGATTACTTGGTCTGCGAAGTCGTCCTCGCCTGCATAGGCGAACACGTCCGCGGCG
>DASSKS010000015.1:0-5906 GCA_035690245.1 Halococcus sp.
AAGGAGCGCGAGTGCCGGGCGGTCGGTCGTGAGTTCGACGTGAGGAATCGGCGCACTTCCAATCTCGCCCATTCGGGTCTGGACGGTAGCGAGACCCGCCGTTTGAATCTCCGAGAGGAGGAGACCGGCCTCGATGCCGCCCGGTGTGTCGTGCCCGAAATCGAGCACCGTGGCTTCGCTGTCGAGTTCGTAAGCACTGATACCGAGTTCGTCGGTGAAGTCGATGGCTTCGTCTACGAGTTCGAGCGCCATCCGATTGAGGCTGTCCATGTGATTCGTTTCGGGCAGGGAATAACGCTCTGTCGGTCCGTCTCGCTATTCGCCTCTAGCTTCACGACCGAGTTCGGCTTCGACCGCCTCGACCTTCTCGCTCGCTGGCTCCTCGCGGGTTCGCTTGTCGTCGATTTTCAAGACCGTGCTCACGCGGTCGCCATCGACTGCCTCGTGGGCGGCCTGTACAGCCGAAAAGAGTTCGTCAACCGATTCGGTCTCTATCACTGTGCCCATCGGGTTGGTTTCATAGGACACATCGAAATCATCGAGCGCATCGACGGCCTTTGCGACCTCGCCGGCCATGCTTCCCTCTCGTACTGGGGCAACGCTGAGCAGTGCAACGATGGTCATAATTGGGTGAATGAGGGCCACATACCTAACGTTGTGGGCCACCGGAAAATTGGCTATCGTTGATTAGCTGTGTTTGCCGAACGTATTGTGAGATTAGATGTCTATATTGAAGCAGTCAAAAAAATTATAGGCGATAAAGACCACAGGCCACACCCTCCCCAGCCGATTCCTTCACTCCATTCGCTTCGCTCATTCCGTTCAGTCATCCACTGTCAGAGTGGTTCGAGACGGCGGAGCCGTCTCGTCATCACGAGAGAACGAAGTTCTCTCGAACGACTTCGCTCTGACAAGCCTGCGCTCACTCCGCTCGCGCAGACCACGCGCGAGTCGCACGCTTCGCGTGCTCCCGCGCGCCACCGCCCCCGAAGGAAAACGAATTTGACCGACAGTATATGTTCCAGACGGCCATCGGGTAGGCTGTGAACGGACCACGACGCGAGCGGGTGACGGCGAACGGCATCGACTTCGAGTACCTCGTACAGGGAAATGGCGACCGTCTCGCGCTCTGTTTGCACGGGTTTCCAGACGACGCGAGTTCGATGAAACCACTCCTTTCACGGCTGGCAGAGGTGGGATTCACCGCTGTCGCGCCGTATATGCGCGGCTACGGCCCGACCGATGTTCCGTCGGATGGCGACTACACGGCGGGCGCGCTCGGGCGTGACGCCATCGCGCTCGCAAACGAACTGGGTGGCGAAAATCCGATACTCGTCGGCCACGACTGGGGCGCGGTCGCGGCCTACACCGCAGCCAGCATCGACCCCGGCCGCTTTTCACACGTCGTGGCGATGGCCGTGCCGCCGAACTTTCCCGCGCGAGCGCGCTCGAATCCGCGCCAGTGGCTTCGAAGCTGGTACATGGCGTTTTTCCAGCTTCCCGAACTCCCGGAACACGCACTCCGCGCCGAGGATTTTGCCCTAATAGACGTTCTCTGGGGGCTGTGGGGTCCCGGCGAGTATTCAGAAGCACACGTCGAGTCCGTCAAAGACACGTTTCGAGAACCCGGAACCGTCGAGGCCGCGCTCGCGTACTATCGTCAGTTCGCCCGGCAGGTGGTCCAAAAGTTGCTCTCAAACGACGATAGCGCGGGTGGTGGCATCCGCGTGCCGGGACTCGTCATCGCCGGCGACCGCGACCGCTGTATCGGAACCGAACTGTTCATCGATGCCGACGACGCCTTCGACGCGCCCTGTCGGGTTATTACTGTCCGTGAGGCGGGCCACTTCGTGCATCGAGAGCAACCCAATATCGTCGCCGAGGAGATACTGGCGTTCGTGGAGTAGGCGAATCGCAACGCCCATTCCCGCCGGTCGAATATTCGAGATATGATCGGCATCGTCGGTGGCGGTATTTCTGGGTTGGCTGCGGCCTATCGCCTGAAACAGCGCGGCCACGACGTGCAGATATTCGAAGCGAGCGATAGTATTGGCGGACTCGCTGCAACTTACGAAACGAAGGGCGACCGTATCGAGCAGTTCTATCACCACCTCTCGAAATCAGAACAGACCATCGTCGAACTTGCCGAAGAAGTGGGGCTTGGCGATGCAGTCGAGTGGCGCGTCGGGAAGAACGCCTACTACGTCAATGGTGTGGTTCATCCGATGGATACGCCGTGGGAAATCCTCGCCTATCCCCATCTGAGTATGTACGATACGTTTCGACTCGGAATGCTCACACTCGACATCGACGTGCGCGGCGGGGTTCCGACGTTCGCCAGCTACGAGGATTTGCGGGAGTTCGAGGACGTGCCCATCAAGGAATTCCTGCTCGACCACACTACACGGAGAGTGTACGAGAACTTCTTTGCCCCTCTGTTGGACGCGAAGTTCGGCTCACGCAAAGAGGAGGTCAGCGCGGCGTGGCTGTTGGGACGAATCAAATTCCGTGGCGAGCGCGATCTTCTCAGAGGTGAAATCCTCGGCTACTTCGAAGGAGGGTTTCACCGACTCATCGAAGCGCTCATCGAGGCCGTCGGCAGGGAAAACATCGAGACGGGCGCGCGCGTCACAGCAGTCGAAACGTCGGCTGGGGCGGTCGAATCGCTCACTGCAGAGACTCCCACGGGAACCGAAACGCACGCCGTTGATGGGGTCGTCGTCGCGGCGATGCCGAACGTATTAGCAGACCTTACGGGGTACACCTGCGAAATCGACTTTCAGGGAACGGTCTGTTCGGTGCTCAGTCTCTCCGAGTCGGTGATGGACACCTACTGGCTCAACATCGCCGACGAGGCTCCCTTCGGCGCGCTCATCGAGCATACGAACTTCGTTCCCAGAGAGCGCTACGGCGGCGAACACTTGCTCTATGCGGTGAGCTACGTACAGGACCCGAGCGAGAAAATATGGAGGATGACTGATGCGGAGGTTGAGGCGACGTGGCTCACAGGTCTCGAAAACCTCTTTCCCGAGTTCAATCGGAGTTCGGTGAACTGGGTCAAAACGGCGCGAAATCCCCGGACTGCGCCAGTTTACGAGCGCGGCTACCTCGATATGGTGATTCCCTACGACCTTTCGGATGCAGTCGCAGAGGGTGTCTATTATGCCGGCATGGCGAGTCGGGCGCAGTATCCAGAACGCAGCCTCAACGGTGGGATTCTCGCTGGCTTCGCCTGTGCCGACCGGATAGCCGGACGCGAGGTTGACGAACCACGAAGGCCGGCAGCCGAGGCGGTTGGTGACGGCGGAAAGCGGTGCTGAAGCGGTTTGCGGTGGCGGTGCGGTCCCTGGTGGATGAAGGGCGAGCGACTGTAAGGAGCGAGGGCTTCTGCGGTGCTGTGCGGTAGTCACAGTGGTTGAACCGCAAGCGAGTGAAACGAGCGAGCGGCCTTTTTTGGTCCAGATTTTTTGGCGGGGTTCGACCGAACGCGAGCGCAGCGAGCGTGAGGGAGGACCCCGTTAAAAAAGGTGGGTGTTGACGACCGTCTGTACTCTGTCCGGGCCGACGCCGACCGCATAAATTGGGGTACTGAGTTCGTCGCTCACGTAGTCGAGATACGTGCGTGCGTTCTCGGGGAGTGCGTCATAACCCTCGGCTGCGACTTCGCGCCAGTCACACTCCGGCCAGCCTTCGAAGCTTCGGAGGTTCGCCTCGCAGTCGGCCCAGCGCTCGGTGGTTGCGGGCATCGTGAGGACTTCTTCCCCATCGAGTGTATAGGAGTGGCCGACCTGTATCTCATCGAGTCCGGCGAGCGTGTCGATGTGGTTAATGGCAAGCCCAGTAAAACCGTTCACGCGAGTCGAGTGGCGGAGCATCGGCATATCGAGCCAGCCGATTCGTCGGGGGCGGCCCGTGACAGTGCCGTACTCGCCACCTTCATCTCGAATGTGTGTTGCGAGGTCCGCCGCGTCGGGGTCGCCGCCCCCTTTGGGGGTTTGGCCCTCCACGAATCCCAATTCAGTGGGGAGCGGTCCCGTGCCGACGCGCGAGAGATACGCCTTGAGGATGCCGACGATTTCGCCGTCACCGATGACGGTGGGACCGAGACCAGTGCCGATGCAGGTCCCGCCCGCGGTGGGGTTCGAGGAGGTCACGTAGGGATAGTTCCCGTGGTCGATGTCCAAAATCGTGCCCTGTGCGCCCTCGAACAGCACGTTCTCGCCCGCCTCGATGCGCTCTGCGAGGAATCTACCGGCATCCACGAGCATTTCTTCCTGTGCGAGACGCTCGCCGAATTCGTGGTATTGCTCGTACAACACGTCGATGTCGAACGCTTCGCCGGTCTCGGTACCATAAACGTCTTCGGCGAGCGCGCGCTTTTGGGGAACGACGTACTCCAAGCGCTCTCTGAGTACCTCAGAGTCGAGCAGGTCACCGATACGGATGCCGCGACGCCCGGCTTTATCCTCGTAGGTCGGGCCGATTCCTCGACCCGTGGTGGCGACCTCGAAGTCGGTCTCGCTCTTTACGTCCTCTTCGATACCGTCGAGAACGCGGTGATACGGGAAGATGACGTGTGCGCGGCGGGCGACGCGAACATCGGGATCGAGTCCGCGCTCGCGCACCGCGTCGAGTTCCTCGAAAAGCGTGCGCGGATTGACGACACAGCCGTTTCCGAGGAGATTGATTTTCCCCCGAATGGCTCCACTCGGGACGAGCGAGAGTTTGTACTCCTCGCCGTCGTGGACCACGGTGTGGCCGGCGTTGTCTCCTCCTTGGTATCGACAGACCACGTCGGCTTCCTCGCTCCAGCGGTCTGCCATCCGCCCCTTGCCCTCGTCGCCGAGCTGTGCGCCGACGATGGTGACACTCATAGGTGCAGGTTCCAACGTTCAGGATAAACCCATTACGGTGTCCCCGACGTGACGACCGGACGAAACCGACGACCGAGCCAACCTATTCCATTTGAGGGTTTTTACTGCCATTTCTCACCAGAGGCCAGAAAGTATATGTGGCACTGGCTGCCATAGCAAGATGGAGAGAACGAGTCGTCGAACACTGAACCCCCGTGACTATCTCGTGACGACAACGCCGTTACACGGCAGTTCGGTTGTTCGCCTCGAATTCCTCGGCAGTAACGTTTAAAAGCATCACCCACGAGTTAACAAGTGCCATGATAGACAGACTGGAAAAAGAGGTCGATATGCTAGAGCGCCATCTGCAAGTGTTGCGGATGGTCATCGAAAACGAGCCAATCGGCATCGTGAAGATGTCGAACGAGACGGGCTACCCCCATCACAAGGTGCGGTACTCGCTTCGCGTGCTCGAAGAGGAATCGCTCATCGAACCGTCGAGTCAAGGTGCGATTACGACCGACCACACAGAGGAGTTCGTCGAGGACTTGGATGGAAAAGTCGATGGCATCGTCGAGAAACTCGACGGCATGAAAATCGGGAACCCGGCGGAAGCCTAGGTACCCCCACTTTTTTACATCGGGGAATCGCGCGCCTCCGGCGCGCTCAACCCCTCGTAAAAACCTGGACTAAAAACTTCCGCTCACTCAGCCTACGGCTTCGTTCGCGGTACAACCACTGGTGACTACCACAATCGCACAGCACCGCAGAAGCCCTCAGCCGCTTCGCGGCTTCGCCCTTTATCCACCAAGGAACCGCAACCGCAGGCCTACCTTTCCCTTTCTCGCGCGCCCGGCTACGCCGGGACGCGCTCCAGCCAACCGCCCCGCACCGCCACCGCCCCGCTCCGCACCGCCCCACGCCACAACACCGCAGGAGCGCCACACTTTTATCACACCCAGCCATGCATCCGTCCATGAATCGGGGTGAGCACCGGTGAAGGAGTCGCTCATGGACATCATCCGGTGTCCGATGGACAAACAGGAACTCGAA
>DASSKS010000016.1:0-2492 GCA_035690245.1 Halococcus sp.
TTGAGTTCGTCGCCGTGGGCCGCCGCACAGAGGACGGCTGTGGGTCCCGGATGCTGGCCGTTGATGATGGTTACAGGGATGCGAACGGGGTCGCCCATGTACGTCTCGCTGATACCATACCGGATGTTCTGGGTTTCGCCCGGTTCGACCTTCCCGCCGTTGTAGGTGAACGCGCCATCGGCCATTGACCTCCTTGTGTGGGCCAACTGTATAATCCTCCCCATCGGTGCGGCGTATCGCTATCCCTTTTCCCTCTCCGTGGCAATCACTCGGTATGGCAAGCGCAGAAGACGCCGTTCGAGTGGGAGTGTTGAGCCTCCACACCAGCAAGGAAACGAAGGCGATTTTGAACGCGGTCGAAGACCTCGGCCACACAGGTGTGTGGCTCCGCCGGGAGAACGCGGCGGTCAACATCCGGGATAGTGAGGTGAGCCTCGAACCCGAAGTCGATGTCGTCGCCAACCGACTCCTGCTTTCGAACACCGAGGAACCAGCGGAAGGATTGGGACTCGCGGCGACGTTCGAGCGCATCCGCCCGATGCTCAACCGACCCGGACCCACACTGACAGCCATCCACAAATTTGCGACTGCGACGACGCTCGCCGACTGGAATATTAGGGTACCGGATGCGCTGCTCGCGCTGTCTAACGACCGGCTGAATCGTGGCCGCGAACGTTTCGGCGACGTGGGAGTGTATAAAACCGCCATTGGAACCCACGGCGGCGGCACGTGGAAGGTAGATTTGAACGAGCCGGTGAATCCAAAAGTCGGCAATCGACAGGCGTTTTTACAGGAACTCATCGAACGCGATGCGACCGAACACCGCGACCTCCGGGTGTATGTCGTGGACGACCGCATCATCGGCGCGATGCACCGGTATGCGCCCGAGGGCGACTGGCGGACCAACGTCGCGCTCGGGGGCAGTGTTGAGAATGTCACGAACGAACTCCCAGAGGAGGCAAGAGAGACTGCCCTGTATGCCGCAGAAGTGATGAATTTGGACTACGTGGGCGTTGACCTCGTGGAGGGCGAAAAGGGCTGGTACGTCCTCGAAATGAATCCCACGGCTGGATTCAAAGGACTCTATAAGGCCACGGGCACGAGTCCAGCGCCCTACATCGCCAAACTGGCCATCGAACACGTCGGCGGGAGCGTCAACGACGAGCGCGTTCGGGAACTCGCGGCGACGCTCGACGATTCGACCCCGACCAGTATGCCCCGAACGGAGCGGCCCGCGCCGGGCCAAACGCCGACCATCGGGTATATCGAGGACGTAGTCGTGAGCGGGACCAGCGGTTCGCGCTCGACATTGGCTAAGTCAGATACGGGAGCGACCAGAACCAGCATCGACACCTCGCTTGCGGCTGAAATCGGTGCCGGCCCAATAAAAAGTATGACGCGCGTGCGTTCTGGAAGCTCGAAATCGGGAACCGCCCGCCCAGTGGTTGATTTGGTCGTCGGCATCGGTGGGACCCAACACACCGTCACCGCGAGCGTCGAAGACCGAAGCCACATGAACTATCCACTGCTACTGGGTCGAGATATTCTCAAACACTATCAGGTCGATGTCCGGCGGCGTGCCGACCGCGACGAGCCACGGCCCGACGAAGACCAAGAGGAGTAGTTAGGCGATAATCTCCTCGACCGAGGAATTTTCGTCTACGTAAATTTGCCAGACATATAGCGTGGCTACCGAGCGGTAGGGTTTCCATTCGACAGCGTGTTCTCGCATTTCCGCGCGCGAGGGGTCGTCGTAGAGCATCTCCATACCCCGGCGGACGGCGAGGTCCTCGACCGGAAATACGTCTTCGCGGCCAAGTGAAAACATCAAGAACATCTTGCCTGTCCAGTCGCCGATTCCTGAAATCGCGGTGAGGTCAGTGATGACTTCCTCGTTGCTCAGTTCGGCAAAGCGCTCGCGGGTGATGTTCTCCTCACACCACCACGCAGCGGCGTCTTTCATCGCCGAAACCTTCTGTTGTGAGAGGCCAACGTCGCGGAGTTTGTCCTCGTCTGCTGTCAGTATCGTTTCGGGTGTGATTTCGAACGCCTCGAACAGCCGATTTTTGACTGTGCGGGCGGCTTCGGTCGAGATGAGTTGGTTAACAATCGAAATGACGAGTCGTTCGTATGGGTCGTCTGCTGGTTCGAGTTCGCGCTCGCCGTATTCTTCGATGAGCGGGCCGATTTTGGGGTCGTCGCGGAGGTGGTCGTGGGCGTCGGGCACGAAAATCGGGAGGTGTCGAGGAGCGATACGAGTTGTGGTTGTGGTGCGGCGGCGTTGCGGTGGCGGTGCGGTCCTGGCGGATGAAGGGCGAGGCGCGCGAACGAACGCAGTGAGTGAGTAGCGAACGGAGTGAGCGCGCGCTGAGGGCTTCGGCGGTGCTGTGCGGTCGCGGAAAGTGCCAGCAGTTGTACCGCGAACGAGGCCGCAGGCCGAGTGAGCGGGAGTTTTTAGCTAGCTTTTTGCGAGGGGTTGAGCGCGAGCGCAG
>DASSKS010000017.1:0-8261 GCA_035690245.1 Halococcus sp.
ACGCGGAATGAAAATCTACGTTCGTATTACTACTGGAAATCAGTCGTATTCGTAGAATCCGCGGCCTGTTTTCTTCCCCAAATCACCCGCTTCGACTTTTCGTTTCAGGAGGTACGCCGGCGTGTAGCGGTCGCCGAGTTCGTCGTGAAGGGTTTCGGTCGCATCGAGACAGATATCTAATCCAATGTGGTCTGCGAGTTCGAGGGGACCCATCGGGACATTAGTTCCGAGTTTCATCCCGTGGTCGATGTCGTCTTTCGCGGCGACGCCTTCGTCGAACGCACGAATCCCCTCGTTTATCCACGGCATCAAAATTCGATTCGAGACGAATCCGGGTTTGTCGTCCGATTCCCACGTCTCCTTGCCCAACTCCTCGGCGAATTCGTGGGCGAGCGCCGTCACTTCCTCATCCGTGTGCTCGCCAACGACCACCTCGACTCCCTTCATAACTGGCACGGGATTCATGAAGTGCAGTCCGACGACCAGTTCAGGTCTGTCGGTCGCGCTCGCAATCGACGTGACCGAGAGCGTGCTGGTGTTCGTCGCCAGCACCACGTCCTCGGGCACGACTGTATCGAGGTCGGCGAAGATATCCTGTTTGATACCCATGTTCTCGACGGCGGCCTCGATGACGAAATCGCAGTCAGCGAGGTCCGTGAGGTCGGTGGTTCCAGTGATGCGTTCTTTGGCCGCCGTGGCCTCGTCCGCTTCGAGTTTTTCGCTTCCGACAAGTCGTTCTAAACTACTTTCGATGGATTTGAAACCACGCTCAAGGTACTCCTCTTCGATGTCGCGCATCACGACATCGTAGCCCGCCGTCGCGGCGACCTGTGCGATACCGTTGCCCATCGTGCCCGCGCCGACGACGCCCACAGTCTGAATCGAATCGAGTTCGCGCATGGTTCGACTGCGGATGGGGCGGTCGTAAGCCTGCTGGATGGGTTGCGGCGTTGGATTAGGCCGCGAGCAGTCGGTCGAACGCCTCGACCATCGCCTCGACGCTCGCGCGGGTGATGTCCGTGTTGCTCTGGGCCACCGATACTGACTGTCCATCGCGCGTCATCTCGATTTCGACCGTGACGACGGCGTCAGTCCCACCCGTAATCGCATCCACGTGATACGAATCGAGGTGGGCGTCCGCCGCCGGGCCGAGCGCGCTTTTGACGGCAGAGACGGCGGCATCGACGGGACCACTGCCGGTGCCGCTCGCAACGCGCTCCTCGTCATCGACTCTGAGTCTGACGCTCGCCGCTGGCGTTCCGTTGCCGCTCGCGGCGGTGAGGGCTTCGAGTTCGACACGACGCTTTCGTTCCCGTCCCTGTACCGTCTCGGCGAGTGCGAGCACGTCCGCGTCGGTCACGCGCTTGCCGCTATCCCCGAGGTCGGTCACGCGCTCGGTGACTTCGGCGAGTTCGTCGGCGCTCACAGTGACATCGTGTTCTGCGAGTGCCGCTTCGACACCCGCGCGTCCGGCGTGTTTGCCGAGGGCGAGTCGGCGCTCTCGGCCCACGTTCTCGGGTGGATAAGGTTCGTACATCGCGTCGTCTTTCAACTGGCCGTCGGTGTGGATGCCCGACTCGTGGGTGAAGGCGTTCTCGCCGGCGACGGCTTTGTTCGGTGCGAGCGGGATTTCCGTAGTGTTGGCGACGGTTCGCGCGAGGTCATACAGGACTGTGGTATCCACGGTCGAGACGTTGTAGCCTTCCGCGAGTGCGATGGCGACTTCCTCGATGGCGACGTTCCCGGCGCGCTCGCCGATGCCGTTGACGGTAGCATGAACGAGGTCCGCGCCCGCGCCGATGGAGACGAGCGCGTTCGTCACCGCCATCCCGAGGTCGTCGTGGACGTGAGTGCTCGTCGGACCCAATCCTGCGAGCGCGGAGACTACCCGTCTCGTGTGCTCTGGCGTCGCGTACCCCACAGTATCGCAGTAACACACCCGGTCTGCACCGGCCTCGAACGCCCGACCCATGAGTTCGGTGAGGAACTCGGTGTCGGCGCGCGAGCCGTCTTCGCCCAGCACTTCGACCCAGAGTCCGTGCTCGCGGGCGTACTCCGTGAGTTCTACGGTCGTTTCGATGACGCCGCCACGAGTCGTGCCGACTTTTTGCTCGATGTGGCGCTCGCTCGCGGGGACCACGAGATTCACACCATCCACGTCGCAGTCGATGGCGAGGTCGATATCGTTCTGGATGCCGCGACAGAAACTACTCACTCGTGCGTCGAGGGATTCCTTCGTGACTCGTGAGATGGCTTCGCGCTCGCCCGCGCCAGTACAAGCGCTTCCCGCCTCGATGGTGGAAACGCCCGCGTGGTCGAGTGTGCGGGCGATTTCGACCTTTTGGTCGGGAGAAAGCGACACGCCGGGGGCTTGTTCGCCATCTCGAAGCGTCGTATCGAGAAACTGTACCTCAGTATCAGACAGCGGAGTTGGTTCGGGGAAGCCCCCGAATAAATCGGTCACCGGTCATGATAGCCATTCACAGAGCAGTGCGGCAGGGATTTAAAGAGGTGTGTTCTGGCAGATGTTGCTGTGCGATACGCCGACAGTCACTCAACCGCCGCAGTGACATTGAAATCGATGCAATACGGATAGCGGATATGAAGAAAACGCCCGCTGGCACATCGGTCGGCGTCGCGGACCCCTATGCGTTTGTCGAGCGGTGTGACCATCTCACCGACGACGGGCGGTGTCGGTACGCAATCGATCACGGCCAACACGACCCCGAATTCGCCCGCGAGCGCCGCACCGACGAATTTCGGTGCCCGGTCGTCGCCGATGAAGGACCAGACTGGAACTGGAAGGACTGTCCGCACTTTCGCGCGCGAAATCGCTCCCGCGAGTGCGTTCGTTGTGGACTCGGTGAGCGCCGGATAGCCCATACAGACGAGCATCCGCTGCTCGAAGAACACCACCTTTCGTATGCCGACGATGAGTCCCTGAGTCACGAAATCACCGTCTTCCTCTGTCGGTGGTGTCACGCGAAGATTCACACCTCGTGGGCGCGAATCGACGACGACGCGAACCCGGATGCAGAAGCGCTCGCCGTACAGGAAGCGAGACGGAGCCGCGAGCAAGAAGAACTCGACTTTTCATCCGCTGGCGAGCGCTACGACGGATGACCGGCCGGTTTATACTGCTCGGTAGTCGATTCGACGTATGAGCAGTACGCCAAACCACACTATCGGTCATGTCCATCTCAAAGTTCGGGACGTAGAGCGCTCGATAGCGTTCTATACCGACGTGTTCGACCTCGCGGTCAGAGAGCGCTACGACCGATTCGCCTTTCTCTCGTGGGGCGACCAGCACCACGACCTTGCCCTCCAAGAAGTGGGTTCCGCTGCCGCCACGCCCGGACCCGGCGTCGGTCTCTATCACGCGGCAATCGAAGTGGATAGTCGAAACGCGCTCGCGGAAGTCGCTGAAACCCTCCGCGACCGCGAGGTTTCGGTTTCGCCGGTGGACCACGGCATCAGCAAAGCGCTGTATTTCGATGACCCGGACGGCAATGGTCTCGAAGCGTATCTCGACACGCGCGAATCGAACGACCGCACCGAGTGGAACGGCATAAACCAGTCGTTCGACCCGACGGCGTTGTGAGGATTCGAATACAATCAGCAATAGTGTGTGTAACAAGCAAAAGTAATGCGTGTTATTCTTCTCAGAAGAAGAATTATATACTAATAATGATTCTGCGTGCGTACCTCTATCACCAGTCGGGCTGACTGCCGGGAAGAACTCGTTTCAGGGACTATTTACCCCGCTGTGACCTACGGCGGATAATGACCAGAATCGTCGTCATCGACAACCACGGCCAGTTCACCCACCTCGAAGGCCGGGCGTTGGGCGACATCGGCGTCGAGACCGACACCGTAGACAGCACCACTCCACCAAGCGAAATCGACGCGGATGGAATCGTCCTCTCAGGTGGTCCCGGCTCCGCGAGTGACCCCGACACCGGCGGTCGGTGTAGTGAGTACCTCGATATGGGGGTTCCAGTTCTCGGAATCTGTCTCGGAATGCAACTCATCGCCACCGAGTGCGGCGGTACGGTCGAGGCGGGCGAGTATGGTGGGTATGCCGACGTGACAGTCGAAATCGACGACCCGACCGACTCGCTCGTGGGGTCGCTCGCGCCCGAAACCCGTGTCTGGACGAGTCACGCAGACCAAGTGACGACGTTGCCAGACGGATTCACGAGAACAGGGAAAAGTGGGGTCTGTGAAATCGAGTCGATGAGCGACTCGGACCGAGAGTTATACGGCGTTCAGTGGCATCCAGAGGTCGCCCACACCGAACAAGGAGAAGAGGTGTTCGAGAACTTCCGCGCCATCTGTGAGTAGGAGTCGGATGGTTTTAACCGCCTGCAGGTGGTGCTGTCGCCAATGACGACCACACAGGGCGACCTCGCGGCGCTCTCTCGGTTCGTCTTCCGCGCACCGCGGTGGTATGCGAGTCTGGGGTTCGCCCTCCTCATCGCCGCTCTCGCCGGGATTGCGGCGTTCGATTCCCGATACATCCTCGAAGACGCATGGCAAGGGGTGTTTTTCATCGGCATCCCTACTGTTGTGGCGGCAATGCTCACCCCGCCCGTTGACCGGCGTCTCGGCGGCCAGTTCACGCCGAATCGCGCATCGCTGCTCGCGCTCATGTGTGAGTTACTGCTGGTCTCCGTACTCGTCGTGGCGGGCGTTATTGCCGTACTCACGCCGCTCGCACAGGAGTTCGTCTTCGACGCGCTCGCGGCTGGACTGGCGTCTGTGTTCGCGCTCCGGCTTGCGGTGGTGCTCGCCTTCTCGCGGAATTCTCTCCCACTGGCAAGCATTTCTGCGAGCATTCAGACCGCGGCGGCGGCGGTGTTGGTGTTCGTTTATAGTGGAACGGTGCGCCAGTTCGAAATCGGCGGTCCGCTCATGCGGTCGTTTCTCTCGCGGCCAGAACACGCACCCCCCCAATTACACGTCATCGAACCGTTCGATTTCGCGCTGCTCGCGCTCATGTGCGTGGTGTACGCACTCGGCGTCTGGGTGCTCGTCGTCACCATCGACCGCCCGTGGCGGCGGAGTCTCGGGGTAAGTGTCCTCGATTTCGGTCGCGGGTTCCTCGGCCACATCGCAGACGGCACCAGAGAACTAGAGGAGTTCTTCGAGGCAATCGGTGAGGAAGCAATCGTTCCGGTCACGGTGTTTTCGGTTCGCCGTCTCGACAGCACTGAAAAAGCGCGGTTCGTCCTGCCGATGATTCATCCCGGCCCGATGGGCGAAATCGGCGGCGGCAATCTCCCGAAACGAGTGGCAAAGAGCGCAGATGGATTGGGATTTCCACCCCACGCCACCGCCGGCCACGACTTCAACCTCGTCACCGAACGCGAAGTCGATACGCTCCTCGATGCCGTCTCGCGGGCCGGAGAGCGCATCGAATACACGAACACCGCGACACCGAGTCGGCGCGCGACTGTGGGTGAGGCAACAGTGACGGGCCAGTCAATCGGAAATAGTGGACTATTCGTCGCGACCTACGCCCCCGGATTCGCCGACGACATCGACTACTCGGTGGGGCTTTCGGCGATGGCCGAAGCGCGCGTCCACGGTCTCACCGAGGCGATGCTCGTCGATGCCCACAACTCGAACAACGGACTCGACGGCGATTTGGGCCACGTCGTGCCGGGGAGTCAGCGCTCGTTCGACCTCATGGAAGCAGTAGGGAACGTCTCGAATGAACTCGCCACTGCGCCGCGCGCTCCCCTCGAATGTGGGGTCGCGTGGGAGGAGACGCCGTGGACACCGAAAGAGGGAATCGGTCCCCTCGGGATTCGGGTTGCGGTGTTCACGGTCGGCGACGAGACGACTGCCTACGTGCTCATAGATGGTAATAACATGGAACCGGGGCTACGCGGGAAAATCATCGACCGCCTTCCTGTCGATACTGCGGAAGTGGTGACGACCGATACCCACGTGGTGAACACCGTCGATTCGATAAACCAAGTCGGCGAAGCCATTCCCCACGAGGCATTGATTTCGCGTATCGAGGCACTTACCGAGGAGGCCCTCGCTGACTGCGAACCCGTCGAAGCCGGGATGGCAACCGAACGCGCCCGCGTCACCGTGTTCGGCAACGATAGGACCGAGACGCTTGCGAGTCACGCCAACGCGATGGTGGTGATGGGCGGCGCGCTCGCCGCTGCGCTCGTCGTGGTACTGATGGCGGTGAGTGTGTTGATTTTCTTCTTCACCTAAACAACCTTTTTACTTCGTCGGGTAACCTCCCTGCGGTCGGTCACCGCTCCTCGCAAAAACGTTGATGAAAAACTGCCGCTCGCTCCCTGCGGTCGCTCGCGGTACAATCACTGTGACTACCGCAGACCGCACCGACCGCCGAAGCCCTCAGCGCTCACTCCGTTCGCGCCTCGCCCTTCATCCGCCAGGAACCGCCACCGCACCGCAGACCGCCAATCTCCATCGCCACAATTCGTTTCCTATTCCGCAAACAGTTCATCGACCGCCGATTCGGCTGCTAACACGGCCTCCTCGACGACCACCTCCGGGTCGGGGTCATCGGGCGCGTTGAGATAGACATCAACGTTGAGTATCCCGTTTTCGAAGCTCACAGTAACGTCGAGGTCTTCGATTTCGGAACTCGCATACCGCGAGAAAACGACGCCCTCTGCGGCCTCGCTAGCCGCCTGCACGACTTCCTCGTCGGTCGGCACGACTACCCGCCGGCGCTCGGGCCGCCCGGTCCCATCCCGCCCGGACCCGGACCACCCGCGCCGCCGGGACCGCTACCGCCGCTGAGCATCTGCTGGAGTTCGTTCTGGAGGTCCTCGAACTGCTCTCTCACGCGGTCTTCTTGTTTTTGCAGCGTCTCGACGCGCACTTCGAGGCTCGAAACCTTCTCCTCTAAATCGTCTTCTGCCTCGTCGTAGTTCGTCTCGATGAGTAGTTCTCCAACCTCGCGGTACATCGTCACTTCTTCATCGAGTTCGTCGAGTTCATCCAGTGCGGTCTGGGACTGGTTGAGTTGGCTTTCGGCCTGTTGTTTCTGGGCGGCGACCTGCTGGGCGCTCTCTTGGAGGTCCTGTAAGTCCTCGATTTTCTCCTGTGCTTCCGGCGGAAGATTTCCCTGCATACACGTCACGTCGCCGTCCGAAGGGAAAAACCCCCGCATTCGGAACCCAATCGACTACTGAACCGGCATCCCGGCCACCGAACACCGCTCTGCAACCCCAACAAGCGAGAGCCACGTGTTCTGTCCTGCCCGAAGCGCCACGAGGTCCGCAGCCTCGATTTCGACCTCCAACACCGCCCCATCCCGCGACAGCACCGCCCGCGTGCGCTCGCCCTCGATGTCACCGATTTCGGGTTCGAGGCTCCACTCGACAGTTTTCGCTTCGCTTTCCGTATCGTACTCGAAAGAGAATGAGGTTTCGTGGCGCACTACTCGACGCTGATTTCCTTCACGTCGCGGCTGCGCTCTTTGAGCAGCACACGATGGCCGCAGTACGGACAGCGCACACCCCCGTAGTCGTCGAGTTCGACATCGCGCTTACACCGCGAACATTTGTAGCTCACTGTTCGACGGTTTCTCCTCGCGGGCTTTGCCCGCTCGGATGGTCCGATGAGCGTTGCTCATCACTACCACCGTCTGTTTGAGGCGTCGATGACGCCTCGCTTTCTTCGTCACCCTCGTCCGCGAGCGCCGCCCGAATCGACCGTTGAACAGTTCGCCCGCCGGGTGTCTCGGGCCGGTAGGCCCCACCCGCGAAGGCATACCCGCAGTTTCCACACTCCCAGATGCCCGTATCGGTCCGCGCGACTCTCTCCTCGCCACATTCGGGGCAAGCGTGGTCTGCGTTCGTATCGGCCTCGATTTCTTTGACGCGCCGGCGCGCAACCCGTCCGTAGCGCGCGCCGAAACGACCCGCACTCCCGGTTTCCTGATTAGCCATAGTATCCACGCTACGCCGCCGGGTGGGTAAAACCCTTCGTGTTCGTCTGCAACTGGTCTTACTCTCGAAGCTCCTCCTCCGTGAGCGCACGATTCAGGTCTTCACGAACCCGCTCGCCCTGTGAGCGGTCGGCGGCGGTCGTCACCACTCGTACTTCTTGAACGCTCGACCCATCCCGAACCAGCACCCGAATGTTGCCGTTTGCGTCCGCGCGCGTCGCCTTCGCCCGAACGCCCGTCCGCGAGCCTCGTCCTCCCGATTCGATGGGTCCGGGAATCACCTTCTTCACATGGGGATGGTCGGCGACAAGAC
>DASSKS010000018.1:0-5964 GCA_035690245.1 Halococcus sp.
GAGCCATCGTTCCCAAAGGCGTCGATAACCTCCTCGTTCCCGTCGCGCTGTCGGCCAGTCACGTGGGGTTTCAGACTATTCGGCTGGAACCTACGTGGGTTCAACTCGGGGAGGCAGCCGGAATCGCGGCGGTCGAATCGCTCGAACGCGACACTCTTCCAGCAAAACTCGACGCGACTGTGCTCCAGCGACGGCTCGCAGAAGCCGGAACCATGCTCTCGTTTTTCGCCGACTGCGACGCCGAGGGCGAGTCGTGGACCCCAGCTATCCAATCTCTCGGTACGAAAGGGTTCTTCCGGGGCTATGAGGCGCGACCAGAGACACCGCTAGACGAACGAACAGCGATGGCGTGGGCACGAACGACCGCGGCCTTACTCACAGAGAACGATGCCGGTGACGCGACCGACCGAGCGCGGTCTCTCCCTGTAACTATTCGCGGAGACACCGTGAGCGCACAGGAGTTCGCCGACATCATTCGAAGAGCATACGAGCGGAAAGCGATAGGAGACATATCGGCGAACGACCCATCGACGGCTGTTGCTGCCTGTGGACTATCGGAATCGGAGACGCTCTCGCGCGGCGACGCCTGTCGAGTCGTCTATCGGTTGCTGGCTGAATCGGACTCGACCTGAGATCACCGCCGAACCCGTTTCGTGAATCGCGCTATCAGCGTTTCTCGAACGCTGTCTCCTCTCACAGATGTTATTAATGGGTATGGAAGTGTAAATATGTAGTAAATTATTTCATAGAGGCTGAATTTATCATGCTTCGCAAATACAGTGATCGACATGAACGTAGAACACCTCTCCGCGCGGTTAGGACGCACGCTCAAGTGGACCCCGTATTACGCCCTCGCATATGTTCTCATCTACGTGAGTGCAACCAGTTACGGGCTACTTCTCGGTGGTGATAGCGCCGTTGAGTACTTTCTCTCGATGCCTGATACAGTACCCTATCAACTGTTCCTCCTTTCGCTCGTCGTTCTCTGCCTCGCCATACTACATCTCCTCTACCGACGAATGATTCCCCTCAATCGAAGTGGACACTAGCTGTAGCTAACAGTACTTACCGTGAAACACTCCCGAACTCACGCCAATCAACCGGAGTGCCGCCCAGTCAGATCGATTGCTCGAACTCGTAGGCCACGTCAAAGAGCTTCTCGTCCTCATACCACGACCCGATGAGTTGCAGACCGACTGGTAGTCCATTGCTCTCGCCACAGGGGAGGCTGAGTGCCGGATGGCCGGTCACGTTCGCCGGCGCGAGCGACCCGTTCGGCGAGGGCATCTCCTCCGTGCCGAACGCGCCGACTGCGAGCGCGGTCGTTGGTGTCGATGGTGTCACCAGCGCGTCGTACTCTGAAAACGTCTCGTCCACGGCCGTCGTGAGTGCCTCGCGGAGGTTTTTGCCGCGCACGTAATGGTATCCACCCTGGTCGAAAAGGAGGTGTGCGCCGAGCAGTATCATCTCCTTCGGCACGGTTCCGATACGGTCACTGGTCGCGCCGCCGACCCGGTCGAACCCATCGGCGAGGCTCTCGATTCCCGGTCGGCGCTGTCCGAGACCGATGTCGTTCGAGAGATACGCCATCGCGAATTCGACGGGACCGATTCCCCACCACGCCGCATTGGTATGCGCGAGTTCCGGTATCTCGACCGTCTCGATGGTTGCGCCGAGCGATGCGAAGCGGTCGAGCGCCGCTTGCACCGTCTCGCGCACCTCGTCTGTGGCGAAGTCGTTCAGGTAGTGATCGATGACGCCAAGGGTTACCTCCGAGAGGTCTATTCCGAGGTCTGTGGAGAACTGCTCTCGACTCTCGTTCGAAGGCGAATCAGCGATGACTTCCATAGCTCGCGCGGCGGTCTCGACGTCTTCGGCCATCGGTCCGACCTCCTCTAGGGACTCGGCCTGTGTGAGGAATCCTCTCTTTGGGACACGGCCGTGGGTGGGCTTCAGGCCGACGATGCCGCAGTAACTCGCCGGGATGCGAATACTTCCTCCCGTGTCTGACCCGAGCGCGAGCGCCACGTCACCCGCCGCGACGGCCGCACCGCTCCCACCGGACGACCCGCCCGCCACGTGGTCTGGATTGGCGGGGTTGAGCGAAGGCCCGAACGCGCTGCTCTCACTCGTCGGTCCCATCGCCATCTCGTCTAAGTTGGTTTTTCCGCGCAGGCGCGCGCCGGCATCCAGCAGGCGTTCGACCACGGTGGCGTGTTCGTCCGGCACGACTCCCTCAAATCCATGAGAGGCATTCGTTAACTCCACTCCCCGGACGGCGAGGTTGTCCTTCACGCCGATATCGACCCCCGAGAGAAGTCCGTTCGTGTCCGGGCGGCTACTATCGAACCGAGTAATCCATGCGTTGTACGGGTCCTCGTCGGGTGTCGAGCGGTACGGCGGCGTCTCGTACACATCGCCGCCTGTCCGGCTTCTCAGTTCGTGGATGGGCACGGCTTCGAGTTCGTCGTAGACATCGACATCCGAATACTCGGCGACGGATTCTGCGTCGCCTTCTGCGAACTCCATCCCGAGTCGGTCGGCGAGCGCCCCCGCTTCGTCCGGGCTGAATCGTCTATAACGGCTCATTCGAGGTACGTGTCCCAGACCCACGAAAAGCCTTCTGATACGCGAGAAATAGGGTACTCAGTAATCGAGGTCGACCTCGATTCGCTCGCCGGTCCACGCCGCCTCGTAGGCCGCCTCCGTTACGGCCGTCGACAACAGCCCATCGTGGACGGTCGCCGGCGGTTCCGTCTCCGTTTCGATAGCTTCGATGAACGTGTCCGCCTTCGGCTGTTCAGTTCCCCAATTGAGGTTCGGCGTGTGGATGTCGCCATCGGCGTCGATTCGGCGGAAGCGGCGCGGGTTCCACTCGGTTCCTTCGATGGTGGTCGCACCGTCCTCACCCCAGAAGCGGTACGACTCGCTCACGCGGGGTGCGTCGCCCGACACGGCGAGGGTGGCAACGGCGTCGTTTTCGAAGTTGACTGTTATGCCCGCCTGTATATCGACCCGCTCTGCGTCGTCGTGAAACGACATTTGAGCGGTGACCGATTCGGGAACTTCGTCCATTATCCAGAGCACTGCGTCGACGAGGTGACTCCCCGAGTCGTAGAGTTGACCGCCGCCAGAGAGGTCGGGATTTGCCTTCCACGAGCCTTCTACTGCTGAAATCCACTCCTGTGTGATTTCGGCGGTGACGAACGCCGGTTTCGCCTCACCCTCGCGCCAGTACTCGCGCGCGGTCCGAAAGGCGGTGTCGAGGTGGCGCTGATAGCCGAGCATTACTGTTCGATCCGACTCCTCGACACGCCGAACGATTTCTTTTGCGTCGGCGAGGCTCGTACACAAGGGCTTCTCACAGAACACGTGGAGGTCGTGGTCGAGACCGGCCAGTATCTGTTCGTGATGGAGCGCGTGCGGCGTCGTGATGACCAGCGCGTCGAGGGCGGCCTCCTCAAGCAGCCGTTCGTAGTCTTCGTACTGATTTGCTTCGGGTACATCGACCTCTTTTGCTGCCTCCGTGAGGATTTCGCCGTTCACATCCGAGAGCGCACCGACCGTCGCTCGGTCGTGACGGATGAACTCTCGGGCCATGGCCTTGCCGAGAAAGCCAGTGCCGATGATACCCGCGCGAAACGGCTCTTCTGGTGAGTAGGCGCTACTCATACGATACGCACCTCCACTCACGGGGGGTTAAGCGTTTTCAATACGTGCGAGAAACTCTGTGATGGAGCACCCACCTACGCGGTCTCGATGACGACCTTGCCTTCGAAGTTGAGCACGATGGCCTGCGCGTCGTCACCGAACAGCGCCTTGCCGGTCGGCGACCGTTTTCGCCCGGTGATGAACACGTAATCGCAGTCGTATTCTTCGTCTGTCGAGAGGATTTCCTCGCGCCGTTCGCCCAGTTTTCCCACCGGCGTCACCGCCACGTCGAGGTCCGACAGGAGTTCGTTCGCCACGTTCTGAGCGTACTGTTGGGCACCTTCTTGAGCCTTCTCGACGTTGTACATCCCTGCACCGGATGTTGACGCCTTTGACAGCTGTTCTTGATTGTCGTGAAACTCCTCTTCGGTAGTCACGTGCAGGAGGACGAGTTCGGCCCCGACTCCTTCCGCAAGTTCGGCCGCTTCACGGACCATTTCCTGTGTATGCTCATCCGGTTCGACCACGGCAAGTGCTCGTTGCATAGTGAATACAAACGAAATACAACTGAAAAGATTTTCTATCGCTCGTTCCGAGACGACAGCCGACCGCAACCCGATTGTACGGTCAGTGGTGAATCAGCCGGTAGAAAGCGCATTCAATCGTTCCGCACCGAGCGCGAGTGATTCGACCGGGTTCTCGGGTTCGTCGTGTTCGTAGACAAACCACTCCGTTCCGACGTTCGCGGCGGCGTCCACACAGGCTTCGAGGGCGACCTCACCCTCACCGAGTTCGGCGGGCACGTAGTCCGCGTCGTCTGCGACCGCCACGTCCTTGATGTGGACGAGCGGACAGCGATTATCGAGAATTTCGAGGAGTTCGACGGGGTCGTGCCCACCCGCGTCCGCCCAGCCGACATCGAGTTCGTACAACACGTTCGAGGGTGTTTCCCGAATCAAGGAGTCAAATGCCGTCTCGCCGTCGAGGTCAACGAACTCGTGGGCGTGGTTGTGATAGAGCAGTCGCACGTCGTCCTCGGCGAGTCGGTCCGCCAACTCGGCGAGATACTCGGCAGTGGATTCGACCGCTTCCTCCGACGCGAAGTACGAATCGTCGAGATAGGGGACGACCGCCGAATCACAATCAAGACTGTCGAGATGTCCGACCACCGTCTCGGTATCGTCGTCGAGTCGTCGGTGGTCGAGATGGACGCCTGCGACCGACACGTCGTGTTCATCGAGCGCGGTGACCAGTTCCGCGACGGCCTCCGCCTCGGTTCGTTCTGTCGGTTCGCCCTCGCTTCCGGGAAGACCGGCGAGTTCGATACCGTCGTAGCCAGCGTCGGCGACGAGGCGAACGATTTCGGGGAGCGGTTCGTCCATATCGCGTATCGTGAACAGTTGGATAGCGGTTTGCATCTCAGTCAAGGGGAATCGGTTCTGTCGTTTGTTCGTTTCCATCGAGGCGGACCGGTCGGCCGTCGTTCTCGCTCGACCGATAAATACCCTCGATGATGCGTTGGACGGTCAGCGCCTCGTCGATGGTGCTCATTCCCGGTTGCTCGCCGGCTTCGACGCCCGACAGGAAGCACTTCGTCTGTGCGTGCTTGCGGTCGATGTCGTTCGCTGAGATGGTGGCGTCGACGTGGTGTTCGATACCAATATTACGTGTCTCGTTGAGCGTGAGTTTTCCTGTTTTCTTATCGAGCGTCGCGCCCGCGTCGGTGCCGCGCAGACTGATGGATTCCTCTTCATCGCCGTTCGTCGCCCACGCGATGTCGAACGTGATGGTTTGATTTTCTCCTGTCTGAACCATCGCGGTCGCGGAGTCCTCGACATCGAAACTCGACGCATCTCCCGTATCCTCGCCCCACATATCTAGGTAGCGATAGTCGTCACGGTGTCCGAACTCCTGACGGGTGACCCCTGTTACTTGGGTTACCGTGGGATTGCCGAGAACGTACAGCGTCAAGTCGATGATATGCACTCCAATATCGATGAGCGCGCCCCCGCCCGCAATCTCTTTCGACGTGAACCACGACCCGCGGCCGGGGATGCCTCGACGGCGGATGTAGTTCGTCTCGACGCTGGTCACTGCACCGAGGTCGCCGCGCCCGACGTAAGCCTGAAGCGCGGTGGCAGTGGACATAAATCGGTTGTGGAAGCCGACCATGCCAAATGCATTTGAGTCGGCTGCCGCGTCCGCGATACGCTCTGCGCTGTCGAGCGTGTGCGCCAGCGGTTTTTCTAACAGGATGTCGATGTCGGACTCGAATGCGGCTACTGCCGCCGGTTCGTGGAACTTGTTCGGGGT
>DASSKS010000019.1:0-3179 GCA_035690245.1 Halococcus sp.
CGCCGTCGATGAGTTCCAAATCCGCACCGTAGGCAGCCATGACCTGTCTCCGTTCTTCGGACTTCGAGGCGGGCATGACGATGGTGAGGTCGTAGTCCTTTGCGGCGGCGACCACGGCGAGACCGATGCCCGTGTTGCCGCTCGTCGGTTCGACGATGCGGTCGCCCGGTTCTAACAACCCATCGCGCTCTGCGGCTTCGACCATTGCCTTTGCGGGACGGTCCTTCGCTGACCCGCCGGGGTTTTTCGACTCGACTTTCGCGGCGACGGTCGCTCCCGGCGGCGAGGCGACCTGCACCAGCGGCGACCCGATGGCGTCGAGGATGCTGTCGTCCATGACCGATGGTAGGGAACTGTGGCTATAAACCAGTGGCGGAGAGCACTCGAACGCATCCAGACAATCACCGCCATCGGCGCGCGAGTCGCCGGTACACTATCAATCAGAATCCGGTTGGTGGTGGCGCGCGCTTACTCGTGTTGAGCCGAGCGAACGGGCCATGCGCGGCGCTACACGCCACGAGTTCGGGGACGAACGGAGTGAACCGAGGACCTCTTCTAAAAAGTGGGGCTGATTTCCGAACAATCTTACTCGGCGCGAGCAACTAGCGCGTATGAACTACCTCGTCTGGACGATTATCGCACTTCTCGCGTACACGGTCTTTCCGCCGCTGGTCTCGCTTGCCTCCCGCGAGATACCGTCGAACGTCATCACGCTCGTCGCAACCGTGATGCTCGCTACCGGCGCGCTCATCGTCGCCCTCACCCAAGAAGACGAGATACTCACCTACCTCTCGACGCCGACAGCGCGCTATGTCTATCTCGCGGGTATCTCGCTCACCGTTGGCATCATCGCGTACTACCGTGCGCTCGCCCACGGGCCGGTGAGCGTCGTTACTCCCGTGTTCGGGATGTTCATCGTTACGAGTTCGCTCGTCAGCATCGTCTTTTTGGGAGGGGCGTTCTCGCTCAGGGACGGGGCCGGCATCGCGTGTGCAGCGCTCGCTATCTACCTCATCGCCGGATAGCGCGGAACCTTCGGTTCCGCGGACTGTGCGAACGGGCCTTCGGCCCGTGAGTAGCGCGGCAACGCTTTTGTCGGGGGCCGCGGTATCACAGAGCGCATGACTACCACTGACGAACTCGCCGACTTCGTCGAATCGGTCGCATACGACGACCTCGCAGAAGATGTACAAGAGGAGTTGAAAAAGCGCGTGCTCGATTCGGTAGGCATCGGAATCGGCGCACTCGGCGAGGAGTCGGTCGAAATCGTCCGTGAAACAGTCGAAGCGACGGCTCCCGGAGAAGCAGCCCGCCTGTGGGGGACAGAAACACGCGCCAGCCCGACCGGCGCGGCGATGTACAACACCTCCCTGACTCGGTATCTCGACTTCATGGACTCGTTTCTCGCGCCGGGCGAAACCCCGCACCCGAGCGACAACATCGGGAGCCTGATTGCGTGTGCCGAACACACCGACGCCACGGGTACGGACCTCATCGAAGCAGTCGGAGTGAGCTATGAGATTCAGGCCGAACTCGCGTGGAACGCGCCCGTCCGCGCCCGCGGCTACGACCACGTGACCCACACTGTCATCTCGGCAACTGCTGGCTCCGGCAAAGTCCTCGAACTCGACCACGAACAACTCAGAAACGCCATCGGTATTGCGGGTACTGCCCACAACGCCCTGCGCGTGACTCGTACCGGCGGCATCAACGAATGGAAAGGGATTGCGAGCGCGAACGCCGCCCGGAACGCCGTGTATTCCGCGCTACTCGCCGGAAATGGGATGGAAGGCCCAGTAAACCTCTTCGAGGGTCAAAAAGGATGGAAACAGATCATTTCGGGCGATTTCGAGGTTGACCTCGATTCGTCCTGTGAGCGCGTGTTCGATGTGATGACCAAACGCTACGTCGCAGAGACCTACGCCCAATCGGCGGTCGAGGGCATCATCGAACTCGCAGAGGAGGCCGACATCGACCCCGACCAAGTGAACTCGATTCACCTCGATACGTTCCACGGCGCGAAACTCATCATCGGCGGCGGTGAGGGGTCGAGATACGAAGTCGAGACCAAAGCCCAAGCCGACCATTCGTTGCCCTATATGCTCGCGGCTGCCCTGATAGACCGCGAGATGACCAACGACGCCTACGACCCAGAGCGCATCCAGAGCGACGACGTACAGGAACTCCTTCAGACGGTGGAAGTCGAAGAGGATGAAGACCTCACAGAGCGTTTCGAAAACGGCGAGATGCCCGCGGTCATCGACATCGAACTCGCAGACGACTCGACGCGCCACATCGAAAAGGACGCCTTCAGCGGCCATCCCACCCAGCCGATGACGTGGGACCAAGTCGAGGAGAAATTCGAAAAGGCCACCGAAGACCTCTACGACGAAGACCGGCGGGCAGAAATCATCGACATCGTGGAAAATCTCGAAGGCCACGACGTGACAGACCTCGTTTCGCTGCTCGGGTAATCGAACCGAGTGCTCGGCCAGTCGGTCATGAGGGGCTTGAATACGCCGGGCTGTCGTTTTTATTCGCGCCGTGAGTTCGTCTCACGTAGCGTGTATCGGCGTATAGCTTCCCCGACTGGAGACTGAGTGACGGCATCCGCCTTCGGGGGCGAAAACGAACAAACTACATTCAGCTAACTCATGGTAGAATGGACCGAACAACGGCCATCGGACGACAGCTATCAACTCCTCGATTCTGACGGGTCACTCGACGGCGACCCCCCGGACATAGAAGAAGAGGAGCTGGTGGCGATGTATCGGACGATGGTCGCCACCCGACAGCTAGAGGACAAGATGTTGAATATGCAGCGAAGCGGCGAGGCGAGTCTCATCGCGCGCTCGTGGGGTGAGGAGGCCACACCTCTGGGGTGTGCTGCCGCGCTCGCGCCCGACGACTGGATTTTTTACACCTATCGCCAGAATCCGGCGCTGCTCTACTGGGATCACCCGATGGAGTGGATTATGGCCGGGACGATGGGCAAAGAACCCGAGACGATTGGCGAGCATTTAGACCCCGTGGATGCAGAAGTCAATTTCTCGCCGGACTACACTCCAGTAGGAGTGAACGCGACCAATGCGGTGGGTATGGCGATGGCCGACAAGTTCAACGACCGCGAGACGGTGACGATGGTATTTATTGGAGATGGCTCCACGAGCGAAGGGTCA
>DASSKS010000020.1:0-5001 GCA_035690245.1 Halococcus sp.
CTCGGGCGGACGTGCGTCGTCGGTTTCCTCGGCCACGACTCCGGTTCCGACGACCGACGGCAGTTCGCCGTCCTCGAACAGAACGCGGTAAGCGTGCTTACACCATGCTCCGCGCTGGCCGTCCGGGCACGTACACGTTCCGTCTGAAACGTCCACCGTGTAGGTATCCCCCGACCCGCTGTGAACGCGGTACTCGTCGGGGTTGCTGGTGGCTTCGGCGTGGAAAAATTCATCGAGCGCGCGGGTGACGCGCTTTGCGACCGCTGTGGGGTCACGGCTCATTGGCGAACCACCTCGCCGCCGTCGGTTGCTACCCGGTCGGGGGTCGCGCTGGCTGCAGCGCGCGTCACTGCGGACTGGTTTTCGACGGCGACCATGTGTTTGCAGCCACCCTCGGGGTTGTGGTACTGCCACGCAGGACAGGTGCAGTCGAACGGAATCCCGGCCTCAACGCTCACGACATAAACGTGTTCGTCGCTGTCGTCGCCGTAACTCACGTTTTCGACGCGAACCGCGCCGGGTGCGGGAACGCGAAACTCGAAGCCTTCCCATTCGGCACGTCGTTCGGTTTTGGTCGGTACGTCGTCGGTGCTTTCTTGTCCGCTGTCGTTGTAGTCCGTCATGGTTGTCCGAGCGTAAGACAACCGGCCCGCGCGCTGCCACGCGCGGGCGTTTCCTTTGCCGCTCGAAAACGCCCCAAGAGACCGGTTTGTCTCTATTCTATTGTATATGCGCCAGTACCTTAAAGGTAACGCTTTGGGACGGGTGGGGTCGCGTCGAACGCGGTCAGAAAACGGGGGCGGTTAACAGTCTGCTGGCGTCATTCGGTGGCGGTCACACGACGATTTTCTCGCCGCGCTCGTACCACGGGATGCCGACAGGAATCGCAGCGTCACAGTATCCGCAGCCAACACTCCCGTCCTCGTGATACTCAAACGTCTCTGCCGCCGCGAGACACCACGGACAGCACCCCTCGCCGCCACGTTGGTCCGGTGGCGCGAGAGTCGCACGAACCGCGTTCGACGAATTCTCACAGTCGGTCGTGCTCGTGTCATCGGTCGTCGCCGGTTCGTCGTCGGTATCGGTGAGCGTCGTTTGGGTGTGCATGGCTGTTATAGAAATCGGCGTATTGGTCGGTTAGACTGCTGTTGTTCCCCGCTTCGCGTTGGTAGCGTCGCTGTCGGTGCTAGTGTGGTCGGGGGTGAGATAGACGGTCGCAACGCCGGGATGAGCGTCGATAAGGTCGGTTTTGATTGTCGCTATCCAGTCGGAGAGTTCACCTGCTCGAAGGTCGTCGGCGACGGTCACGCGCGCGACAATGACGACGGTTTCGGGACCGAAGTGAACTGTCCGAAACTCGGGCACGTTGACGACCACCTCTCGGTCGGCGACCACCGCATACAATCGGCGTTCCTCGGCGTGTGGCAGGCTCTTGCCGAGTAGAAGACGGTGGTTAGTCCATGCGACGACGACCGCGCCGGTCATGAGCACCGCACCGATGACGAGCGCCGCCACGCCGTCGTACACCGGGTTGCCCGTCAGATGCGAGAGAGTGATACCGGCGAGCGCAACGAACGCACCGACGACGGCAGCACTGTCCTCAATGAACGTGGTGAGCGTGGTCGTGTCGCTGGTACGGCGAAACGCCTCGGCGAAGCCGTCCCACTCGTGGGCGTCGATTTGCTCTCTGAGCGTCCGATGGGCTTTCCGCCATGACCATCCCTCGCATACGAGCACACCGCCGAGAACGGCATACGAAACGACGATACCCGGCAGAACTCCGCCGAATGCCGTCAGAGTGGTCGCGGTGGCTGTATCGAGGTGGGTGAGCGTCTGTAACCCGGCGCTTATGCTTCGCCATCCGGCAACGCCGAACAGTAGGACCGAAACGAGGAACCCATAGAAAAATTGAGCTTTGCCGTGGCCGAACGGATGGGTGCGGGTGGGGGCTTTGCTACTCCGAGAGAGGCCGATGAGCAGAAGTATCTGATTGCCAGTGTCCGAAAGCGAATGGTAAAATTCGGCGAGCATCGCCGCGCTACCTGTGAGTGCGAACGCACCGAATTTCAGGCCGCCAATCGTAAGATTGGCAAGCAGCGCAGCAACGACCACCGGCTTACTCTCGGTTCCGTGCTCATGGTCACTCTCGCTCACAGACCTCGCCCTCCCTCGACGTGGTTGAAAACGACCGGCTTCGCGTTGCACTCGTCACACCGAAAATCGAGGTCGCGCGCAGCGGGCTTGTCGTCGATGTTGGAAACGACGACCTCCGCACTCGGGCCACAGTTGGGGCAGGCAAGCGTCACCGTGCGCCCTCCCGTCGCCAACAGGTCGCGCACAGGCCGCGCGTAGCCGACTGAGGTTCGAGAGGGTCGGGAAACTCGGCGTCGGGCGTGTCGCAGATAGCGCACTTCATAGCGGGGTATCGTTGACCTCGCCGCGCTCGCGGCACGTTTCGGAACAGAACTTGTCTCCGCCGGTCGTGAACCCGTCGCAGGCGGCACATCCTCCGACTTCGACGGTTCCGGCGTCGTAACTGCTCTCTTTGCCGTTATCGGCCGTCTCACCGTCTTCGGACGACGTTTCAACACACCCGCCGCCGGTGACGACCTGCTTGCCAGTGGTCGCGCCGGTCGCGGTCGCACTCGCCACAACGAGCGGGCGGGATTCGACCTCGCTCGTGTGGTAGCAGTGGTCGTTGAATTTGTACCCTTTACACGAACACCGAACAGCGTTACCCTCGCCGTCGAGCATGACCGAGTGAGCGCAGTCGGACTCCGGGTTGTGGACGTTGACGACGCCGTTCGTGCAGACGGTGATTTCGAGGTCGGTGCGTTCTTGACCGCTGAGTTCGTTCGTTGTCATGGTTGTCTGACCTGAGACAACCGGCCCGCGTGTCCTATCACGCGGGCACTTCCTTCGCTCGAAAGCACCCCAAGAGGCCGGTTTGTCTCTACTATATGCTATAAGCGCCAGTACCTTAAAGGTAATGCTTCGTAATACACGATTTCGAGTGGCGGGGGTCGGTATATCGCCGGGTCGAAAGCGCCGAACGTCGAATTTCACCTCCGTCCACGCCGCCTGCGGCTTTGTGACTGCTTTGCCGTCCGTGGCCTCTCCGTGAAGGTAGTACCTTTAGGAACTCCCGAAAGGAACTTACCAACGAAGCGTATAGGAGCGGACATGGCAGAAGAAACGAAAACGAACCCGGAGGGAAGGGACATCAATCGAGAGGGTCGCTATGTCCAGAAAGTAACGACCGAGGACGTGCTTGACCTGTTCGATGAGGTGCGCGGGCCGGTGCTTGTAGCGAGCGATATTGCGGACGCTTACGACTGCTCGCCCGAAACCGCGCGACGAAGGCTCCGAGACTTAGCGGCTGACCGGAAGGTAGAGAAGCGCGAGGCTCGCAACAAGATTCTCTGGTGGCGAACCGACGATACGGATACGGATATGGATTCCGAGGATAGTGACGTGCTCGCGGGGCTAGACCCTGATGTGGTGTTCAAACGTCTGAGCAACGAGCTAAATGAGCCGATTACGGTCGGGGATACCGTGTACGAGGATGGCGACGAGCATCCTGCCCGCGCTGAGAACTATGGGGATTCGTAGAACGACCCATAGATTCCTTCTCTTGGCCTCTCATCATCGTCACTTGTTGGACGGAAAACTCCGAAATTCACTGCGAATCCCTATAGAACTGTTTTTCGTGAGAGCGCAGTGAGGGCGATTTCAACCTGTACAACCGTCAGTGAGGGCGCTAACGCGGTCCTGAAGATCCAATGAGGGCGAATCCGACATATTCGCACGCTCAACGTCTCGTGAGTTGCCACGCGATGCTGCGGAGGTCCTCGTTGACAACGAGGGCATCAATCCAGCGCTCGGGAAGGGCGGACGCGCCGAATCGTGCGCCCGCGACAGCACCGGCTACCGCTCCGATGGTGTCGGCGTCACCGCCTTCGTTCACTGCCTCAACGATGGCGGCCTCGGCACTGTCGGAATCAAGGGCGTGGTAGAGTGCGGTCCGGAGTGTATCGACCACATATCCGGTGTTCGCAAGCGTTTCGGGACTGACCGCGCCGGGCGTGGTGAGCGGTTCGACCGCCTCGACGAGTTCCGTCGGCGCGTCTGTGTCGAGTTCATCAAGCGCAACCGCAAGCGGTTCGGTGCATCCCTCAAGGAACCCCACAATAGTCAGATTCAGCAGCGCGCACCCATGCGTACAGCGAGGGTCGGCGTGAGTGATCCGCGAGGAGTCACGACTCACCCGTTGGAGTCTCACGGCATTATCGCCGGTATAAACGATTGCGAGCGGCGCACACCGCATCACACTCCCGTTGCCCGCATTGCTCCCTTCGGAACTTTCCTCCCACACTTCCTAACCGGCCTCGTCCCACGACCTTCCGTTTCTGATCCGGCGGAGCGCGTCGCTGGTCATCAACCCGATGTCGAATGGACCCCTCTCGTACCACTCAACGAAGCGCCGTGCCACGTCCGCCGGGTCGAACTCCCCGCGCTCGATGAGACTCCGTGCAATACAGAGTGCCATCTCCGTATCGTCTGTCACAGTCCCGGCGGGCTGGCCGTGGGTTCCGTGACCGACCATCTCCGTGAGCGTACCGTACTCGGCGGCGATCTGCGCAGATGTGCGAAATTCGACGGCCCGACCGAGCGCATCGCCGCAGGCCAGTCCCAATAGCACGCCCTCCGCGCGGTTGGTATCCATAATCGTGAAAACGGTATTGAGAGAAGAGTGAGATTCCTAGTCCTGAGCGGGCTGTGCCGAGCGTTCGTCGCGCTGGCGCTCCGTCCGGATGCGCTCGGCCTCGCGGGCAATCTCCTCGTCGGTCATCTCTTCGACCGACACCTCTCCGTCGTCCTCGTAATAGAGTTCGACGAGATCACGGTCGCGGTCCTCTTGGCTAATCTCGCTCGGGTCGATATAGCCACTTCCTTCGTCGTCCTCGGATGGATGCATCCAATCACCCTCGCCGCGCAGAC
>DASSKS010000021.1:0-2532 GCA_035690245.1 Halococcus sp.
TGTTATACTCTAATGGATGTTAGATAAACGTTTCTCCGCGGTCGAACACTGGTGAGGGTGTGTCGGGAGATTCAAGACTCCCCCGAGTGCGGCTAGAGACAATGGACCACGACCACGTCATCAGCGCGAAGGGACTCTCGCGCGCGGATATCGAGACGGTGCTCGACCGTGCCGGAGAAATCGAGCGCAATCCACCCGAGCGCGAACGCCACGCTGGCCACCTCCTCGGGTTGTTGTTTTTCGAACCGAGCACGCGCACGCGCATGAGTTTCGAGGCCGCCATCAAGCGATTGGGCGGAGAGGCACTCGATATGGGACCGGTTGAATCCTCCAGCGCGACCAAAGGCGAGAGCCTCGCCGACACCGTTCGAGTCATCGAAGGGTATGCCGATGCGCTCGTGCTTCGCCATCCGAGTGAAGGTGCAGCGGCGATGGCGAGCGAGTTCGTGGACGTACCCCTCATCAACGCGGGCGATGGGGCCGGCCAGCATCCGACGCAAACCTTACTCGACCTCTACACCATGCGCGAGAGCGCGGGTGGGCTGTCAGACCTCACCGTGGGAATCATGGGTGATTTGAAATACGGGAGGACGGTTCACTCGCTCGCCTACGCGCTCACGAAGTTCGATGCCCGCCAGCACTTTATCAGCCCGGAAAGTCTCAGATTGCCCCGTTCTGTGCGGTATGACCTCCACGAGACCGGCGCGCAGGTCAGAGAACACACAGAGTTAGCAGAAATCCTGCCGGAACTCGACGTGCTCTACGTGACGCGCATCCAGCGCGAGCGCTTTCCCGACGAAAACGAATATCGGGCCGTGGCCGGCGAGTACCGCATCGACGCCGCAACGCTTTCTCGTGCGCGCGAAGACTGCGTGGTGATGCATCCGCTGCCGCGCGTGGACGAAATCGCACCGGATGTGGACGGAACCCAGTACGCGAACTACTTCGAGCAGGCACACAACGGGGTTCCCGTGCGGATGGCGCTGCTCGATTTGTTGCTCACGGAGGGAGAACGATGAACGAGCGGAACAGCCGCGACAATGACCGAGAGCACGAACTCAGAATCAGCAAGATTCGAGATGGCACTGTCATCGACCACATCGCGGGCGGGCACGCACCCGACGTGCTCGCCATCCTCGGCATCGACAGCGACACGGAGGAAGTCGTCAGTGTTGGAATGAACGTCCCCTCCGATAGGCTCGGTCGAAAAGACGTGGTGAAAATCGAAGGGCGCGAACTCAGCCAAGAGGAAGTGGATGTCATCTCGCTCATCGCGCCAGCAGCAAGCATCAACATCATCCGCGAGTACGACGTGGCCGAAAAACACCGGGTCGAACGGCCCGACATCGTGGAGGGTGTGCTCTCGTGTCCGAACCGGAACTGTATCACGACTGAAGGCGAACCCGTTGCCTCGCGCTTTGTGGTGCTCGATGACGGCGTGCGCTGTGCGTACTGTGAGACCATCGTACGAGAGAACCTCGCCGAGCACATCAGCGTTTGAGGCCGGGTCAGCGGTTGGCGGAATATACCGGACTGCGTGATGGGTTTGATTGCCGAAATACATAAGTAGTCTTAGTGTATCACATCGAGTATGACTAGCCGTTCGCCGCAGGACGAATCCGCGTCTCAGTTGATAGATGCGCGAATCGAGGAGCTTTCTGACTGGCGAGGCGAGATGCTCTCACGTCTCCGTGCCCTCGTCAAGCAAGCCGACCCCGAAATCGTCGAAGAATGGAAGTACAAAGGGGTTCCGACGTGGTATCACGATGGAATGGTCTGCACCGGCGAGACGTACAAGAACCGCGTGAAGATGACGTTCGCCAAGGGGGCCTCGTTGGAAGACCCCTCAGACCTCTTCAATTCGAGCCTCGAAGGTAATACACGGCGTGCCATTGACTTCCATGAGGGCGATGAGGTTAACGAGGAGGCGCTGATTGCTCTTATTCGTGCCGCTATCTCCCTGAACCAATCGGAGAAGAAGTGAACGATGCCTCGGAAACTAGCTTAGCAGCTTCTCTCTGTCTTGTAAGGAGTACGTGATTCAGATGGTATCTATCCGGGTGTTCGGTCGCTGAGCGCTACCTCGATGCCGAATCCGACGATTGCGGAGCCAGCAGCCCACCGAATCACGTCAGTGACTCGGGGATGGGTCGTGAGAACGGTCTGGACTCGACTCGACATGAAGGCAAGCGTGCCTAGATAACACAGGGTGAGTGTACTGTAAAGCACACCTAACAACAGCATACTGAGCCATGCGCTGGAGTTGGCCGTGACGAACTGGGGAAGGAACGCGAGAAAGAAGATGGCCACTTTTGGATTCAGTGTATTGATCTTGACTCCGCGCCGGTAGCTGTCTCCGTTGTCAGCGTCTGTATCGTCTCGTTGGATGTTGAACTCCTCTTTACGTCTGATAGTCTGAATCCCGAGATAGAGAAGATACAGCGCGCCGACGTACTTCACGACGGTGTAGGCGACGGCCGAGGTTCGGAGGATCGCCGAGAGACCGAGCACAGCGGCACTCGTGTGGACCAA
>DASSKS010000022.1:0-2458 GCA_035690245.1 Halococcus sp.
GAGCACGTTTACCGTTCGATTCTCTGGATTTATTCTGTTTTGCGGACCTGTGACCCACTTGTGACTACGGAGTTTCGCTCCGTCGCAAAATGCTCGGTCGGGGATTTGAACCCCGGTCATCGGCTCGAAAGGCCGAAATGATTGGCCGGACTACACCAACCGAGCTATCGCGTTTTTTCGTTCCCGATACCGAACTTTAAGCGTTCCGTTACGGCTTCACTTGCCCTCGAACTCGGGGTCTGAATCGCCCATGAAGGCCGTGATTCCTTCCATCAGGTCGTCAGTGCCGACGAGGTGGCCGAAGGCTTGGGATTCGATTTCGAAGCCAGCCTCAGTGTTCTCCCAGCCGCGGACCATTGCGCGCTTTGCGAATTTGTGGGCGATTGGTGGTCCCGCAGCGAGTTCGGCGGTGAGTTCGTATGCGCGGTCTTCGAGTTCGTCGTTTTCGAGCACTTCGTTGACGAAGCCGAACGATTCCATCTCGGCTGCCTCGTAGCGGTCTGCGGTGAGGATGATTTCCTTCGCGCGGCCCTCGCCGACGATGTGCTGGAGACGTTGAGTACCGCCCCAGCCCGGAATCAGCCCGAGATTCAGTTCTGGCTGGCCGAACTCCGCGCGTTTCGAGGCTACTCGAAGGTCGGCGCACATCGACATCTCCATCCCTCCACCAAGACAGTAGCCATCAATCCCTGCGACAACCGGCATCGAACACCCTTCGAGTTTGCCGAACACCTCTTTGCCTTTCGCCGAGAGGTCGGCGGCATCGAGCGGGTTGGCACTCGCGGCCATCGATTGGACATCCGCACCCGCCGAGAACGCATCGTCACCCTCACCGACCAGCAACACGGCGCGGACATCTTCATCGTCCTCCAGACAATCGATGGCGGTATCGAGTTCGTCTATCAGGTCGAGGTTGATGGTGTTCATCCGGTGGGGACGGTCGAGAACGATTTTGCCCACCATGTCGCCGGGGTACTCGACGCGGATGTTATCGAAGTCGAGTTCGTCGCTTTCTTCCTGCTCGTAGAATCCCTCACCGGCACGCTCTTCGAGGTAGGCGGCGGGTTCATAGCGCGCTGCACCCGTCTCCTCGTGGAGTTCCGAGAGCGTTTCATAGAGCGATTCGAGACCGTGTTCGTCTGCGAGTTTCGCGGGACCGTCGGGAAAGCCTGCACCCAACATTACGGCCTCGTCGATGTCTTCTGCGGGCGCAACGTCGTTCCCGATGAGTTTTGCGACCTCGTTCGCCATCACCGCCAACAGTCGAGTCTGGATTTCCTCGGTGCCGGCATCAGTAGGGATGTCCGCGCCCTCGCCCTCGTCGTAGTCGTAAAATCCCTTGCCAGTTTTCTTGCCCAACTCCTCGGCTTCGACCTTTTCTTCGAGCAGCGGACACGGCTCGTAGGCATCCCCGAGAGTTTCGTGCATATAATCGAGGACGTGGTAGCTCACGTCGATACCGACTTGATCTCCGAGTTCGAACGCGCCCATCGGCAGGCCCATGTCGAACTTCGTTGCGCTGTCTACTTCCTCGATGGTGGCGACATCGTCCTCCACGAGCCACGCGGCCTCGTTCATCAGCGGCACCAATACTCTGTTGACGATGAAGCCCGGACTGTCCTTACGCACGCGCACGGGCGTTTTGCCGAACGCCTCTGCGAGTGCTTCAGTCGTTTCGAGGGTTTCCTCTGCGGTGTGTTCGCCCGAAATGACTTCGACCAGTTGCATTCGCACAGGCGGATTGAAAAAGTGCATCCCGCAGAATCGTTCGGGGCGTTCGGTGACTTCTGCAAGCTCCGTAATCGACAGTGAGGAGGTGTTTGTCGCAAACAGGGCGTCCTCGGAGGCGTACTGTTCGACTTCCCCATAGACATCCTGTTTGATGTCCATCTTCTCGGGGACGACTTCGATGATGAAATCGGCACCCGAAACTGTTTCTTCCAAATCGACCAGCGGCGTCACGCGGTCGAGTGCGGCGTCTGCCTCGTCTTCTGAGATTTGGTCTTTCTCTTCGAGTTTGCCGACGCTCCATTCGAGTTGGTCGTAGCCGTTTTCAACTAGTTCCTCGTTGATGTCGCGGAGCCTGACTTCGTAGCCCGCGAGCGCGGCGACCTCTGCGATGCCGTGGCCCATGTTCCCGGCCCCGAGCACCGCGATGGTTTCGATGCCCTCAACGTTCATGATTCACCGTTACGTCTCGCCGACGGGCTTTGAACGTTTCTGTCTCCGCAGCACTGGCTCGTCGGGAGCGACAACTCCTCGTGAGTTTTATTCGGGTTACGAAGGTACTTGTGCGCTCGGCTATGTAATGGGTTATCATGGACTACGACCTGTCCGACGAGCAAAAACAGATTCGTGATGAAGTCCGGCGGTTTGCCGAGAACGAAATCGCACCCATTGCAAGCGAATATGATAGAGAAGAAAAATACCCTCACGACCTCATCGAGACCGCCGGCGA
>DASSKS010000023.1:0-3673 GCA_035690245.1 Halococcus sp.
TCGTCGGGCGTATCGGTAAGCTATGCCCGGAGGCACAGACCAGACGATTCGACCGTTCCGCTGGCGCGCAGAGCGACTGTACCCCGACACCGAAATCGTCTCGCGCACCCACGAGGGAATCGAACGCTACGACTACGCCACGTATGGAAACCGAGTCGCCCAACTGGCGAACGCACTCGACGATGCCAGTATTTCTGAGGACGCTCGCGTCGGCACTGTCTGCTGGAACCACCACCGCCACTTCGAGACGTATTTTGGAGTACCCGATTCGGGCCGCCAACTCCACACCATCAATCCACTCCTGCCCGACGAACACATCCAGTACATCGTCGAAAACGCAGGCGACGAACTCCTGTTCGTGGACCCCTCCTTAGTAGAGAAACTCGCCGACTCGTTCGACCCGGCGGCGTTCGAGTCGGTCTCTCAGTTCGTCGTAATGGGCGAGACAGTGCCAGAGACGGACCTCGATTGTGTGGATTACGAGTCGTTCATCGGCGGCCAGAGTGAGGAATACGACTGGCCCGCACTTGCAGAAGACCGCCCCGCCGGGATGTGTTATACATCTGGAACCACCGGAAGACCCAAAGGCGTCGAGTACACCCAGCAGATGCTCTGGTCGCACACGATGGCCACCATCACGCCCCAGGGATTGGGTATCGATGATTCGGATGTCGTGATGCCGGTCGTCCCAATGTTTCACGTCAACGCATGGGGAATGCCCTTTACGACCACGGCTGCCGGCGCAAAACACGTCTATCCGGGACCCTCGCCCGACCCGGCGGACCTCGCAAAACTCATCGAAGAAGAAGGCGTCACTATCACCGCGGGCGTTCCGACTGTGTGGCTGGGGTTGCTCGACTACATGGACGAAAACGAGGTCGACCTCTCCTCGCTCGAAGAAATCGTTATCGGCGGGAGTGCCGCCCCCGAATCCGTCATCCGGCGTTTCGATGACCTCGGTGTCGATGTGCTTCACGCATGGGGCATGACCGAGATGGACCCCATCGGGTCGGTCGCGCGTCTCAAACCCGAAATGAACGAGTGGGACACAGACCGCCAGTATAAAAAACGCGCGACACAGGGCCTGATGATTCCTGGATTGGAGTTTAAGGTCATCGACGAAGACGAAAACGAAGTCGAGTGGAACGGTGAGGACTTCGGGGAGTTGTGGGTTCGTGGGCCGTGGGTCACGACCGAGTATTTCGAGCGCCCCGAAGCCAACGAGGAGGAATTCGAGGAAGGGTGGCTCAAAACCGGCGATGTCGTGTCTGTCGATGAAGAAGGGTATATCACCATCGTAGACCGCGCGAAGGACGTCATCAAATCCGGCGGCGAGTGGATTTCGAGCGTCGAACTCGAAAACGCGCTGATGGCCCACGACGACGTATCCGAGGCTGCCGTCGCCGGCGTGCCTCACGAGCGCTGGCAGGAACGACCCGTGGCCTTCGTCGTCACCCGCAACGAGCGCGAATCGCTGAAAGAGGAACTGTTCGACCTCGTTCGGGAGGACTATCCGAAGTGGTGGGTGCCAGACGACGTGGTGTTCATCGAGGAAGTCCCCAAAACCGCAACAGGCAAATTCTCGAAGAAGGACCTCCGCGAGGAGTACTCCGACGAATCGCTGGTCGCAGGCAAAGCACCCGAGGAGGCCGCACCCGAGGGCGAATAGACATCGGGAAAATATATTTGTATTTTGCATAGGTTTAATATCATACGGGCCAAGTCATAATCCGTATGCCGAACTATCGTACAACCAAGAACTATCCACTCCGACGACAGCCACCGCTATCACTCTCGTCGGAGTCCGGTCGGACGGACTCTCCGCCGAAGTCGACAACCACAGAATCTACGCACCACGGGGACGGAGCTGACACTACCCAACGGCGCGACCACGGCGGCAGAGGTGGAGGACCAGGTACAGATCCGAGCCAAGCTGGCGATGAAGCACTCGCTGCGTTATCGGCGCTTCGAACCGATCAGAAGATCGCTCTCGCTGGGGCGGTCGTTGCTGGTCTCGGTTCGGTCCTTCCGTGGGCGACAGTCCTCGGAACTAGCATTAGCGGTCTTCAGGGTGATGGTTCTATCACGCTCATCCTCGCTATCATCGCTGCGGCGGTCACGATTGTTCAACCTGATGTAGTCGGGAGGTGGAACAACGCTATCATCGGTGGATGCGGTGTTCTCATCTTTCTAATCGGTTTAGTGGACCTCACTAGTTTCGCGGCAATTGGTCTCTACCTCACGATAATCGGCGGTCTCGTGGCCGCATTCCCTCAGATAGCATATATGTATCGGCGATATCAGAACAGTGCTCCAGAGGGAGCCTGAGTGCGGTCTGTTTCCAACAGTTATCAAAGACGACGACAGTTCTTCACACGAACGACCATTATCTCTCGATAGTAGTACGATCGTCCTCGTGATCATGTCGATATACCATCGTTGTCTCTACATTGGCCATATAGCCTCATAAGTACATGGGTGGATGTCCCGCTTGAACGTCCCTACACCGACTTTTTTTAGCGGATTGGTCGCGGAGCGCGCTGTCGATGAGGACATTATATCAAACAATATCAGTTAATTATAATATCTATCGATTCCAATAGTACTATGTGGGACGAACAACTGTCGAATGCGATGAACAGGTCCGCAACGAACTTCGGTCATTCAAAGTGGACCACGGACAGACCTACGACGAAGCGGTCGTGTGGTTGCTGCAAGCAGCAGGCTACGATTTTCGACATCTTCGGCCCGACCAAATCGAGGAGAATACCGATGATAGCAGATAGAAGAGGAGAGAGTCGCATCGCACGAACGACTTCGCGGCGTGGGTTTCTGAAAGCAACAGGCGCGGCAGCACTCGTCGGGGTTACGAGCGCACTGGCCGGCTGCACCGGCGAGGCCGAATCCGAACCCGCGGGTGGTGGTTCGGGAGACGGTGGCGCTGAACAGAAACCAGAGCCGACACAACGCCACTATGCTTACCGGGAGAGCGGCGTTGGGCTTTCGAACCTCGGCTGGGCGCAAAGCGAATACGGTAACCTGTTGGCCACCGGGACAGCAACGAATCTGACGGATTCGATGCTCGACTACGTGCAAATCACGGTCGCGTTCGTAGATAGGACGGGCGCACAACTCGAAACAGGACTCGACAACACCACCGACCTCGCCGCAGGGCAACGGTGGCGGTATGCGGTCATGTATCCGGGAATGGACACCGAACGGGTAGATAATGCCTACACCACCGGCATCGATGCATACTGACCTGCTCTTTCAGTTCAGTCCGGTCTGACTACGGCGTGTCTCGTTGTTCATGCCCCGGCCGATGGCGGCACTGTCGGCAATAGTGGTGATAGTGGTGTCAACTCACGAGCATCCGATAGTATCGCAGAAGATAACGACATCGCCGTGCTATCCGCTGAACCCTATATAAACGAGTGCTCCGGCGGAGTTACCGGCATTTTCGAGAACAGATCGGGGAGCGAAACCCTCCTACGTACAGGTCAGTAGTGTTCTACAAGGACGAGACGAAAGCCGGGGATAGTCCGACAACACGAATAACCTGCCGAGCGGCGTGCAGTGGGAATACGACACGGTATGGTTCGAATCCGAGGGGTGGAATACCGTTGTGAGATACACGGTGACATCACTACATACTGATGGTGAGGTCCACGGT
>DASSKS010000024.1:0-2157 GCA_035690245.1 Halococcus sp.
GAAAGGACTGCGACGACCGGCGCACCCACGGCGATGGTGAGCACGAACGTCGTCTGCATGACCCATGCGTAATCGACGCCCTCCGGGTTCGTGGTTTCGACGGGGTCTGGCACTGGTGGTGGGTCCGCGCGCGCGGCGATAAGTCGTGTGGTCGTGGTTCGAATACGTTTAATTCCGCTGTAACCAAGACTCGCGTATGCCAACGACAGTCAGGGAGTTTCGGGCGCGGGCCGACCCGCTCACGATGGTGACTGCTTACGACGCGCCCACGGCAGCGGTCTGTGAGACAGCAGGTATCGACGCGGTGCTCGTCGGCGACAGCATGGGCAACGCCTCGTTGGGGTATGATTCGACGCTCCCCGTGACAATCGAGGAGGTCGCAAGCCGGACCGGCGCGGTTGCGCGCGCAACCGAGGAGACGCTCGTGATTGCCGATCTGCCGTTTCTGAGCTTCGGGGTCAACGAGACAGAGAGCATCAAAAACGCCGGCAGAATGCTCAAAGAAGAGGGCGCACACGCGGTCAAAATCGAAAGCGGCTCTCATACTGTGGAATTGACCGAACGACTCTCCCAGTTAGGAATTCCGGTGATGGCCCACCTTGGACTCACGCCCCAGAAAGTCAATCAGTTGGGATACACTCGACAGGGAACCACCCGCGAGGCAGCAAGCGAAATCGCCGCCCTCGCCGATGCCCACGAGGAAGCCGGCGCGTTCGCGCTGGTGCTCGAACACGTGCCAGCGAATCTCGCGGCCCAGATAACTGACGAACTCTCGATTCCTACCATTGGCATCGGCGCGGGTCCCGATTGTGACGGACAGGTACTCGTAATCAACGACGTGCTCGGACTGGGCGAACGCCTCCCGCCCTTTGCAGAGGCGTTCGGCGACGTTCGCAGCGAGATGAAAAACGCAGTTTCGGGCTACGTCGAAGCCGTCGAAAGCGGGGAGTTCCCCGCAGAACAGCACAGTCACGTCGAAGCAGACCTCGACGACCTCTACTGAGAACGGAGGTTTCCGCAGTGCAGAATGCTGACGGACCAAAACGACCGATTCGAGCGTCGTCAGCGCCGCTCGATTCGTATCTCGTGGGCTTCTACGTCCTCGAAGGTAGCGACCTGTCCGCCGACGGTGACGTTGCCGTCTTCCGTTTCGACGGTGATGGTCGCGGTTCGGTTCGCTTCGTCGCTGTCGATGTCTCCGATGCGTCCCGAGACCGACCGGTGTTCGCCGGTTTCAGTGTCTCGGCCCTCGACAGTCACGAAAAACGCACCCGGTGTGGTCCTGAGGTCTGCCACACACCGCCGTATCGAGGCATACCGGCGGGGAAACGACCGCCCATCGCCGGTGTCACAAATCGTCTCGGCGGTGGTCCAAAGAAGTGTATTGAAAAACCCAGACACCAAAAACCCGAGTTCCGAACGGTTGAAGACGACGCCGTAGTGCTCGCTATCGGCTGCGAGCGCGTCTTGGGTGGCATACACCGCGTGCGTACCGTCGGCCACGGCGATAATCGGCGTGGTGAGTCCCCGGCGCGCGCGCACAGCGGTAGCGATAGCAGTGTAGTCGTAGTCGTCAGCAGCGTCTGCGGCGGGCGTGAGGAGCAATTCAGTGGCGACGTTTGCCTCTTGTTTGGCGACGAGTTCTTCCTCGAATCGGTCGACGAGTTCGGGTGTCAACGAGAGGATGAGTTCGTAGTCTGCTGTCTCGATGGTGGTTTCGAGGTAGCGGAGGATGGTCGAGCGCGATTTGACGAGCGAGGCGGCTTCGGCGTCGCGTGCTGGCGCGGTGTAGCGCGTTTTGAGGTCACAGACGAGCGAATCGAGCGAGGTATGTACGTCGCTGAACGCTTCCTCGGGGTCGATTGCGAGCACCGTGATGGGCCGAGACTCCCGAAGTTCGACGAGTCCGCGTTCTTCGAGACTTCTGACGGTATCGTACACGCGGGGTTGGGGGATGTCGGTCCGGTCTGCGATAGCCGAAGCGGTCAGGCGGCCACCGTCGAGCACCGCGAGGTAGGCGTCGGTTTCGTAGTCGTTGAGGTCGAAGCGCCGGTTCACCCGCGCGAGCGCATCGCCGAGGTCCTCAGAGGCCATTGACGTTCACCCACACTACCGACCTAATTGAACACTGTGGTTCGTCGGTTTCGATGAACTCAC
>DASSKS010000025.1:0-5766 GCA_035690245.1 Halococcus sp.
CCACATTCGGCGGACGGCGCGTACCTCAACTTCATCATGGAGGAGGGTGCAGAGCGGATTCGGGCCACCTACGGCGACAACTACGAGCGGTTACAGGAAATTAAAGGGAAATACGACCCCGAGAACGTCTTCCACGTGAACCAGAACATCGAACCAGCGAGCACAATGGGTTGAACGACGATGGCTGACGGAACAGGTGAATCGACCCACACGCCGCTATACCTCGGAAGCGAAGCGGCGGCGGACTGCGCGCGCCACGGCGAGATGGTGTGTCAGTACGTTCCAGTAGTCGTCGTTGCCGGGCGCGTCCGTGCGGCCCGAAACGGCGTTGCACTCTATGCGTGCCCGGAGTGTTGCATCGACCTGTTCGCCATCGCGGGCGAACCGAACACAGACCCCGAACGGGCGATACGGTTCTTCTGGAAGCGATATGTCGAAGACGACTGGGCCACGCTCGAAGCGCTGTTCGTGACCGTCGAGTCGAGGTACACGGACGCACCATTACGGTGATGAATATCGGGAATTCGACGGGATTAGGCGACCTCTCCGTCTTCGACGCCCTCGCGGTCACGGAGGCTCGCCCGCCGAACTTTTCCGGTCTCCGTTTTGGGGAGTTCCTCCACGAACTCCACTTTCCGTGGGTACTCGTAGGCCGCGAGGCGCTCTTTGACGTGTGTCTGTAACTCTCCTTCGAGGTCCGCAGAGGCGTCGTAGCCGTCGGCAAGCACCACGAACGCCTTTGGAACTTCGCCGCGTTCGTCGTCGGGCACGCCGATGATGGCCGAATCCGCGACCGCCTCGTGGCCGGCGAGACTCTCCTCTACTTCCTCGGGACCGATGCGATAGCCCGCCGAGATAATCACGTCGTCCTTGCGGCTTTTGAACGTGATGTATCCCTCAGCATCCATCGACCCCAAATCCTCGGTGAGTAGCCAGCCATTGCGAACTTTGCGCTCGGTGCGTTCTGGCTTTTGCCAGTATTCCTTGAAACACACCGGATTGCCCTCGTATCGGACGGCGATTTCACCCTCTTCACCCGTTTCAACCGTGGCTTCGGCGGTCTCGGGATCGACGATTTCGATGTCCATTCCGGGTGCGGCGCGACCCATCTTGCCCTCGCGGAACTCGGTGAGGGCGGTGCAGTCGCCGATGGTGAGGTTCGCTTCCGTCTGTCCGTAGCCCTCATGGACCGCCGCGCCACTGAATACCTCCTCGGCCCAGTCAACGATGGATTGACCGAGCGATTCGCCGCCGCTTGCGATGGCGCGCATCGCCTCGACATCGTAGTTCTCGGAATCGGTCTGCATCATCATCCGAAGCGCGGTTGGCGGCGCGAAGTAGTTCGTTATCCGATATTTTTCGATGAGTTCGAAGGCCTTCTCGGCGTCGAACGGCCCGCCGGCGTAGGCGAGCACCGGCTTCCCATAATAAAGACCGGGAAACACCGTATCGAACAGCGAGGCGACCCACGCCCACTCCGAGGGCGTCCAGTACACGTCGTCTTCGTGCAGCTCCATGTTACAGAAGGTGGTGACGAACAGCGGGAGATGCCCCAAGAGCACGCGATGGGCGTGGCGGACACCCTTTGGTTCGCCGGTCGTCCCCGACGTGTAGATGATGATGGCATCCTCTTCTGATTCAGTAGTGGCAGTCTCGAACTCCGAGGAAACGCCGTCGATGGCGTCCCAAAAGTCCGTTTCGGCCTCTTCAGGGGTGCCGTCCACAGTCACCACCGTTTCGAGTGCCTCGCAGTCATCGCGTACTTCGCGCAGCGCGTCGGCGTTCGATTCGTCCACGACACACGCCACCGCGCCGCTGTCTTCGAGTCGGTAGGCGAGTGCTTCCGGCCCAAACAGCGTACTCAGCGGAACCGAAACCGCGCCGAGTTTCCACGCCGCGACGTGGGCGAAGACGGTTTCCGGCTTTTGGGGTGCGTTTACTCCCACCCGGTCTCCGCGCTCAACTCCCTGTTCTTTCAAGTAATTCGCCAGTCGGTTTGCGATTTCTCGCATCTCACCGAACGTGTACGAGCGCTTCTCGCCCGCCTCGTTTTCGGCATACAGCGCGACGCGGTCCTCACCGGCCCACCGGTCACAGAGATAGCTCGCTATGTTGAATTTTTGGGGTAGTTCCCACTCGAATCCGTCGTGGAGGTGGTCGTAGTCCTCCCACTCCTGTTCGTAGAAGTGGTATGCATCGAGCCTCTGGGTTTCGTCGGTCATTGATACCAGCCACCGCGCCCTACGGATGCGTCCAGCATAAAACTCCGCACGGTGCGCTGGCGCACAGGAGACAACAGATTATAGTGGCGTGGTATGGAGGAATGAGCATGAAAGCCGTCGTGATTGCCGCTGGCGAGGGCACTCGCCTCCGGCCACTCACTGAAGATAAGCCCAAAGGGATGGTCGAAATCCGTGGAAAACCCATTCTTACCCACTGTTTCGAGCGACTGGTCGAACTGGGCGCGAGCGAGTTACTCGTCATTGTCGGCTACAAAAAAGAGAGTATTATCAGTTTCTTTGGCGACGAGTTCGGGGGAGTGCCGATAACCTACACCCACCAGCGCGAACCACTCGGGTTGGCCCACGCCCTTTTGACCACGGAAGAACACATCACGGAGGACTTCATGGTGATGCTCGGTGATAACATCTTCTGTGCGAACCTCGCGGATGTCGTGAGTCGCCAGCGAGAAGACCGTGCCGATGCGGCGTTCCTCGTCGAGGAAGTCCCTATCGAGGAGGCAAGCCGGTACGGCGTCTGTGATACGAATGACTACGGCGAAGTCACGGACGTCCTCGAAAAGCCGGACGACCCACCCACGAACCTCGTGCTCACGGGATTTTATACGTTTTCGCCCGCCATCTTCTACGCCTGTCACCTCGTCCAACCGTCCGACCGGGGCGAGTACGAACTCTCCGAAGCCGTCGATTTACTCCTGCGCTCGGGGCGGACCATCGACGCCATTCGGATGGACGGCTGGCGAATCGACGTGGGCTATCCAGAAGACCGTGATGAAGCCGAACGCCGACTCCAAAACGAACGCGATGATGAGGAGGAGTCGAACGCAGACACCGAGACTGCAAACACCGACGAATAACTACGCCGTGTGGAGCCGTTCCCGGATGGTGTCTTCGAGTGTGTGCTCGACGTGCCAGCCGAGTTTTTCCCGTGTGCGCGTGGTATCGACCGGGAACGTATCCACGAGCGTCTCACCCGACCGGGGATTTTCGAGGAGCGAGATGTCGGTTTCGATGTCGCGTTCCTCTCTTGCAACCCTCGCAACGAGTTCTGCGATATCCATCACACTCGGGTCTTCGTCGCTTGCGAGTTCGTACTTTTCCGTACCCGTTTCGCCCGCATCGAGCTGTTCGACCATGCGTTCTGCGCTTTTGACGTAGGCGCGCGCGACATCTTCGACGTGGATGTAGTTGCGCGACTGCGTGCCCGGTTCGTAGACAGTCAGGGTCTCACCTGCGAGCGCTCGGTTGAGGAAGAAATTCGTCACTGTGCCCTTCGAGACCCGTTTGCCGTCGATTTCGTGCTCGCCGTAGAGATTCGACTTCAAAAAGAGGTGGGCCGGAAACGCTTCTTCTGCAAGGGTTTCGATGGCGCGCTCGTTCAGCAACTTCGTTCGACCGTACCAGTTGAGCGGGTTTCGGGGGTGGGTGACGGTAATCGGAAACTCCTCCGGGTCACCGATGGTGGCCATGCTGAACGGGAAAATCAGTCCCGTCTCGTGTTTCCGGCAGAACCACGCCACGTTTTCGGTTCCCAGAACATTGACCTCGTAAGCGAGGTCTCGATGCTCCTCACAGTCGGGCACGCCACTGAGTGCAGCCAGATGCATCACGATATCCGCGCCACCGAGCGCGTCCTCTAGTCGCCCGCGATTGCGGATATCGACGTGTTCGACAGGAGTATCTCCGATCTGGCGAACAGCACCCAGATAGAAGTTGTCGAGCGCCGTCACGTCCCATTCGGGATGAGCGTTTTGTAACTGGTCTACGACACAACTGCCGATGTAGCCCGCTGCGCCGGTGACGGTAACAGTCGTCATCCCGTGAACCTCCGGGCGAGTTCGCAGACGCCCTCACGAAGCGTATAGTTGCACTCGAAACCTGTCTCCGCTACGCTATCGAAGTTCACGTGATAGGAGGGACCGGGGTGTTCGTCCGCTAAGTATGTCACGTCCACCGTGTCGATTTCCTCGCTAATGAGTGTAGCGACATCTCGAATCCGATAGTTTTCGTCGCCTGCACCCACGTTGTAGACGGGTTCGGACCATTCGTTCGGACGAAGTACTGCGTCGCGGTAAGCCCGTGCGGCATCTTTGACGTGGATAAACGGCCGCCAGTTCGAGCCGTCGCCGTAGACAGTGAGTGGTCTGTCGGTGAGCGCCCGAAAGACGAAGTGATTGACGACGAGGTTGAATCGAATGCCCGGCGCATCCCCATAGACAGTGCTCAAACGAAGCGCCGTCCCGTCCATATCGTGTACAGCCACGTACTCAGAGAGGAGTTTTTCGGCCTCGTATTTGGTTTCCGCATACGGATTGATTGGGTCGGGGTCGGTCGTCTCGTCGATGTCGGTGCTCGTCGCCCGACCGTAGATGTTACACGAGGAGGCGAGTACGACGCGCTCGACGCCGACTTTACTGGCAGCCGTCAGCACGTTCCGAGTTCCTTCGAGGTTCGTCTCGAAGGTTTCCTCCGAGCGGTCGTGGGTGCTATCCGCGCCGGTAATCGCCGCGAGATGAACGATTCTATCGACTCCTCGAACGGCGCTCTCGACATCACCGTACTCGCGGATGTCGCCCTGTCGGAACTCGATTTTATTCACGCAGCCCATCAGGGTGCGCGGCGAGCCAGTGGAGAGGTCATCGAACACGACGACTCGACCCACCCGGTCGTCCGCCGCGAGGAGCGGAACCAGCGCGCTCCCGATGTAGCCACAGCCACCAGTGATAAGCAGGTCCATCACGAGTCCTCTAACACGTCCGGCAGGAAGCGGTCTTCGTGGGCCGTGATTACTTCTTTTTGACTACTCATCGCATCGAGCACGTCGTGCATTCCCGCCTCGAAATCCACCGATTGGCCATCGATGAGGCCGTCGTATTTCTCGTGGGCGATTTCCATTTTGTGTGTTTCGTCCTCCTCGCGTGGATTCTCGACGTGTTCGACCGATACGCCGAGGTCGTATTCCCTTGCTACCTCGGCGATGGTGTCGGCGATTTCGACGATACTGATTGCCCGTGTGACCTGATTGTACACAGTGTGGGAGTCGGGCCGGTCGGCAGGGTCAGAGAGTGCAAGCCGGGCCAATCCCTCGACTGCGTCCTCAAGACTCACGAATGGCTTTCGCTGCTCGCCCTTTCCATATACCGTGAGCGGATAGCCCGCAACCGCCTGCGCGGCAAACCGATGGGCGACCACCCCGAAGTAGTAATCGAAGTCCAATCGAGTTGCGAGTCGTTCGTCGGTGCGGGTTTCGTCCGTTCCAGCCCCGTAGACGATTGACGTTCGTACGTCGCTGATTGGAATATCGAACTGGGTATGCGCCAACCGCAAGTTAGCGGAGTCGTGGCATTTCGTCAAGTGATACCAACTCCCGGCCATCGCCGGAAACGGCACCGCGTCGCGTTGGCCTTCGTTTTCCATCACCGCACCGCCCTCCGGGATGGGAAATCCCGGTGCGCCGTACTGGCCGGTGGTCGTGGTTTCGATGAAGTGAGTCTCCGAAAGACCCGCTTCGTGCAAGCCCCACACC
>DASSKS010000026.1:0-8433 GCA_035690245.1 Halococcus sp.
GAAGACCACGATTTGGGTTTCTTGGCCGGTGCCTGATGGAAGAACGATACTCTCGTCGACTCGATTCGATGGGTCGTTGAGGTCCAAATCGCGCAGATTCACCGCGAGGTCCACCGTTTCGCTGAAATTTCGTGGGGGGGCTTCGCTGAGTGCGCGCGATACGGCCTCTTCTATGTCCTGAGCTGCCATTATCCACCTCCGTAGTACGCCTTTCGGCTGCTACGGCGTGAAACAGGCGACGCCTGTCTCGTCAGAAACCTACCGTCGTGAACTTTTAAAGCCGTCGAAGCGAACCGACTACTCCACGAGGTCGCGCTCGCTCGATTGGCGTTTCCACTCCAACTCGAACTCGACGCTTCGTTCTGGCGAGCCAATGCGCGAAGATTCCTCCTCGACTTCGACCTCGAACTCACAGGGGTCGGGTGGATTGATGCGGACGTGTTCGCCGCCGACTGCGAGCGTGATTTCGCCCCCACCGCGCAGTCCGCTGGCGAAACTCTCGAAGATGTCCGCGATTTCTGCCCGACTCAACTCGCGTTCGGTTTCGTATTCCTCATCGGACATAGCAACCGAGCGTACTCACGAGTGTTCCGTAAATCCACTGCTGGCGTATGCCTGTCAGAACTGAATCAGCCGACGAAAAGCGCTTGCGACGCCCGCGTTAGGCGCTCGCTTCTTCGGCGAGTTCGGAGAGTCGCTCGCTACGCTTGCGCCTCAGGCACTCGCCTCGCTACGCTCGGCGAGTACGTCGTCGTACTCACCACTGTCAACGCGCTCGCCGAAGGTGCGGGCGTCCTCGCCGTCGATTGTCACGCCGAGTGTGACGCAGGTTCCGGCAACCTCTTTGGCGGCGCTTTTGGTATCGTAGGCGAGCAGGTCGGGACCTTTCTGTTCGGCAACCTGCCTGACTTCCTCGACTGAGATATCCGCGACGAAGTTCGATTGGGGCCTGCCGCTGCCTGTCTCGAATCCCGCCGTGTCCTTTACGAGTGCCGCTGTGGGGGGAACACCCACTGAAATCGAAAACGAGCCGTCGTCTTCGTACTCGACGGTGACGGGGACCTCCATGCCGTCGAAGGCGTCGGTCTGGTCGTTGATTTCTGCGACTACCTCTTGGACGTTCACCGGCGTCGGGCCGAGTTCCGGGCCGAGCGGGGGTCCGGGGTCCGCCTCCCCGCCGGGAACGAGGGCTTCGATGGTTCCAGCCATACCTCGAAAAATCGTCGCCGCGAGGTTAAGGATTACCTTTCGGAGAAACCGGATGTGAAGGACTTTTCGACGTTCATCCCAAACCAATACCCGATGGGGCTTGAAGACGAAATCGAGGACCTCCGCGAGGAGATAGCGGAGACGCCGTACAACAAGTCCACGGAGGCCCACATCGGTCGGCTGAAGTCGAAACTCGCAGAGAAAAAGGAAAAACTCGAAAACCAGTCCTCGGCGGGCGGCGGACAGGGCTACTCGGTCGAACAAACTGGCGACGCGACAGTAGCACTCGTCGGGATGCCGAGTGCTGGCAAATCCACCCTGCTCAACGCGCTCACGAACGCAGAAAGCGAGGTCGGTTCGTATGATTTCACGACGCTCGACGTGAATCCCGGTATGTTGAAACACAAAGGCGCGAACATCCAACTCCTCGACGTTCCCGGACTCATCGAGGGCGCGGCGGGCGGTCGAGGCGGTGGCCGGGAGGTGCTGTCGGTGATTCGGACGGCTGACCTCGTGGTGTTCGTGCTCTCGGTGTTCGAAATTTCCCAGTACGAACCACTCAGACGGGAACTCTACGAGAACAAGGTTCGTCTCGATACCCGACCCCCGAGAGTTCGCATCACACCCAAAGGCAAGGGCGGTATCGATGTGACGATGGCTCCCGAGGTGGAGTTAGCAGCCGATACCGTTCGTGAGGTGCTCCGCGAGCGCGGGTATGTCAACGCCGATATCGCCATCACTGAGTCGGTTGACCTCGACCTGTTGCTCGATGGCATCCTCGACAACCGGGTGTATCTGCCCTCGCTCGTCGCCGTCAACAAGGCAGACCTCATCGACCGCGACTATCTCGAAACCGTCAATCGAGAACTCCGCGCACAGAATATCGACCCCGAAGAAGCGATATTCATCAGCGCGGAGAAGGAACGAGGTCTCGACGCGCTCCGCGAGCGCATCTGGAACCAGTTAGGACTGATTCGAGTGTACATGGACAAACCCGGTCGTGGCCCGGATTACGAGGAACCGCTGGTGCTTCGAGCAGGCCAGACGGTGGGAGATGCCTGTGAGAAACTCGGTGGTGAACTGGAGGAGCGATTCCGATTCGCGCGCGTGTCGGGACCGAGCGCGAAACACGAAGACCAACAGGTGGGAACGGGCCACGAACTCAGGGACGAAGACGTACTCCGAATCGTCGCACGCCGATGAAGGGATGGAAGCGGCTGCTCGCAGTTTTTCTGGTCGGTCTGCCGCCGTGGGTCGTGTTGTTCTATCCGGGCGGTGCGGAGGCGTACTTCGCCTACGGGTTGATTTCGTACACTGGATTGTTCGTCTCGTTGCCGAACTACCTCTCGATGGCGGTGGTTTCGGTGTTGCCGAATCGACTCCTTGCGTGGCCGGTGAGCGCGGTGCTGTGGCTGCTGGCGCTCGTGAGTGCATCACTTGGAAGTCATGAAGACCGGCGTGTGACTGATGGCCTGCTAGCTCTTGCCGGTTTGAGCCAACTCGTTTTCGCGGTCGGCTTCTGGACCGCAGAGGGATACGTCGCCCTGCCAATCGGGACTGTTCTCCTGCTGGGTTTGGCGTGGTGGGACTATCGGTTCGTCACCAGTCGGGATTCGGTGTCACAGACTGGTCGGAATGGGTGAGTCGCTCTACACCGTCAGCCGGTAAAAATCGTGGATTATTCGTGTCGTAGCCTGTTCTTTTCAGGGCTGTTGGAAAAAGACGTTACTCTTATATTTTGGTAGCCTATTCTCTATTTAAGATAGATGAGTAATTCGAAATCGAATTCTGTTACAAGTACCATATCTTTTCCAGTCTTCCTAATAATCATAGCACTGACGTTGACTGCTATGACTATTCTATTGTATTTTGTAAGTCTTAATGTGAGAGTTGAGTTTACACAGCTTGTATCTATAGTTGAGGTTCCCGCATCTCTCACTGTCTCAGCGATACTTGCATATCTCTACTTTCGACAAGCAGACCTCATGGACGGGCAGCAGAAATTGATGGAACTCGATTATACACCCAAACTATCGCTAGGTGAAGTGAATATAACCGAAGAAAGAACAGTTGATGGAAATACAAAGGGTACAAATAAATTTAATCTTGATTTAGAGGAGTCCAACTCATTTCCAGTTGAAAAACTCTCAATCCCTCTGAAGAACATTGGAGAAGGAGTAGCTACAGAGCTACAACTTGATTTAAACATCATACCAATTGAACCGGACTCCAAGCAAACTCGTCGATATAGTGCATTGCAGAGGCCTCTTGAGCTACAAGATAGACACAAATATGGGTATATCTCAACAGGAACGATGAGCTTCCCTATTGCCGAACATCATCATAATCATCTCACATCAGGTACTCACGAGGATTTCGTGGCTACCGTCACGTTTCGATTTGATTCTGATCAAGAAGAAACGGGATTTGTATTCTTACCATTCTCATTAATTCTTGAGTTATTAAAGAATCAAAAAGTAGAGAGGGCACGTCTTCAGATTGGTGTAGATTACAGCGATACTGCACAAAGCGAATACACACTATCTATCGTAACTATCGACTTTGAGCTTGAAAATACGAATACATTATGCGACGTATTAGAGAATGGGAAAATAATCTATCCGACTGATTTGGACGAGAAGATGACTGGAGATTACACTCCAACCATTTCAGAGGTGAACAGCTGGACTTCATCAGAACCAAGTAAAAACAGTTAAAACCCATTTAATATCACGGATTATTGACGTTGAGTCTCCCATTCTCTATGAACTCTCACGTCGAAATAGCTTGTACTACGTCGGTAGCCTTTTCGACGCCGAGAACACACGTGAGGGCATGGACGCGATACTCGACCACACGATGATGCGCATCGAGGATTTGGACGAGACGATGGAGTGGTACGGCGACCATCTCAATTACGAAGAAAAGGCGCGTATGGAGGCCGATTCCTTTACGAACGTCTTTATTGGACCGGAGGATGTTCACGACGATGGCGCGCTGCTCGAACTCACCCACAATCACGACGGGCGCTCCTATGACATCGGCGACGCATGGGGCCACATCGCGGTGCGAGTCCCCGAGGGCGAACTCGAATCGGCCTATCAAGAACTCATGGACGAGGGCGTCGAGGACTACCGCGACCCTGAATCATGCGGCGGCCGGTATGCCTTCGTCAAAGACCCAGACGGCCACGAAATCGAAATCGTCCAGCGCGACCACGGCGCGAAGTGGAGTATCGACCACACGATGATGCGCGTTGAAGATGCTGACCAGAGTTTGGGATTCTGGACCCGGAAGTTCGAGTACGACGAGGTTCCGAGTGGTCGGTGGGAAGCAGACTCGTTTGCGAACTACTTCGTCAAGCCCGAAAACGCCGCAGAGGAAGCCATGAGCGTCGAACTCACCTACAATTATGATGGACGGAGCTACGAGATGGGCGACGGGTGGGGCCACGTTGCGGTGCGCGCGGATGACTTAGACGAGGCGTGGGAGACGTTGATGACGCGCGGCGCAGAGGATTATCGGGACCCGGAATCTTGTGACCACCAGTATGCCTTCACGAAGGATATGGATGGTCACGAAATCGAAGTCGTCCGGCGGTAGCGGTGCGGAGCGGTCCTGGCGGATGAAGGGCGAGCGCGACCGCAGGGAGCGCGAGGGCTTCGGCGGCCGGTGCGGTTGCGAAAGGTAAGTCATTGTCCCGCGAACGAGCCGGAGGCGAGTGAGCGGGCCGACGACTGACCGCAGTTCTCGTGAGCGTAGCGAGCGAGAGCACGGAAGAGTGGTTCGGAAGACGCTTCGCGTCTTCCGTCATCACGAGAGAGCGAAGCTCTCTCGAACGACTCCGCTCTTCCGGTGGGGACGAGGAGGCTTTTGGTCCAGATTTTGCCAGCGAGTGAGCGACTGAAGGGAGCGAACGAGCGTGGTTCGAGACGCCTTCGGCGTCTCGTCACTGAGCGGGAGCGAAGCTCCCGCGAGGTCCAAAAGAGCCTTCGGCTCTTTTGAAGATCACGAAAATCGCTCCGCGATTTTCGAACGACAGCAAAAGGTGGGCACGCGAAAGGTGGTGGCGAATGGTGGGTATTTTATTTGGGGGGCCGGTATCTCGGGTGCAATGGACGTGGGTTCGGCCGAGAACTTCACTCGGATGGGTACAGTGGGAATCGAGGAAGAATTTTACGTCGTAGACGAGCGCGGTCGGCCCACCTCGGGCACCGACGAACTCGTCTACGAACACGACCCACCCGAGATTCTTGACGGCCGACTCGACCACGAACTGTTCAAATGTGTCATCGAAATCCAGACCCCGACCTGTGATGGTCTCGATGAGGCCCACGAACAGCTCGTCGCGGTTCGAGAGGCGCTGGTTGAGTACGCCACAGACCACGGCTACGGGATTGCGGCGGCCGGACTCCATCCCGCCGCGCGGTGGCGCGAACTCGAACACGCAGAGAAGCCGCGCTACCGCGCCCAACTCGACCGTATTCAGTACCCCCAACACCGAAATACCACGGCAGGAATCCACGTCCACGTCGGCGTTGACGATGCTGAAAAGGCGACGTGGATAGCCAACGAAATTCGCTGGTTTTTACCGATAATGCTTGCGCTCTCTGCAAACTCTCCGTACTGGAACGGCTTCGATACCGGATTGTCTTCTGCGCGCGCGAAGATTTTCGAAAATCTCCCAAATACGGGGATGCCAACGGCATTCGAAGATTTCACTGATTTTCAGAATTTTGAAAGATTGATGGTCGAAGAAGGGTCCATCGCCGACCGTGGCGAACTCTGGTACGATGTTAGGCCACATACAGGCCACGGAACCGTCGAGGTACGCGCGCCCGATGGCCAGTCGAATCCCGATGTCGTCTTCGCGTTCGTAGAATACGTCCACGCGCTCGTGATGGATTTGGCAGAACGGTACGAGGATGGTAAATCAGGGGGACTCCGGCGCGAACTCTTGGACGAAAACAAGTGGCGCGCGCTCCGGTATGGCCACGACGCGACGTTCATCGACCGCGACGCGGTGGGTACCGTTTCACTACACGAGGTCATAGAACGCGAGTGCAATCGACTGGGAATCGAGGGTATCCGAAAAATCGAACGCACAGAAAGCGGGGCAGCGAGACAGCGGCGCTTACTCCATGAGGAGGGTCTCGACGCCCTCTGTGCGGCACTCACACTGTGAGCAAGGCTTTTGTCTGCTGGGAGACTGTATCGGTTCATGTCCGCAGACGGTCCGTCCGAGGACGACACAGAGGACATCGAACCCGCTGACGTGCGCGCAGAACTCGACCGTCAGCGGCATCGGACTGGCGATAGCGAGGTCGACGAGGACATCATCGACCTCTTCTCACGAATACTCGATACCGATACGCGCACGCGAATCTACATTCGACTCCGAAAGCAGCCACACTCGTCTCCAGAAGCGCTTGCAGAAGGCACCGGACTCTACCCGGGTGCCGTCCGCCGGGTGCTTTCCGACCTCCACGACGAAGGGGTAGTCGAGCGCAGAGAACCCACAAGCGAGAATGGTGACCCCGAGTACACTGCTGTTGGGCCGAACGAACTCGTGGACATGATGGCTGGGCAGGTGCAGGACGAATTTGAGAGACTATTCGGTCTCGACCGCCTTTTCGGGGGGAAAAACAGAGAGAAGGAGAGAACCACCGAGCCAGTGACAATACCAGTCGAGAAAGCAGACGAAGACGATCAGTGAGGAGCGAAGCCACTAAGCCACGCGCGCATCTGTGACGGGTATGAAGGTCGCGCTCGGCGGAACGTTCGACCCGGTTCACGACGGCCACCGACGGCTGTTCGAACACGCATTCGAGCGCGGCAACATTACTGTCGGCCTGACGAGCGACGACCTCGCCCAAGAGACCAGACACGAAGAGCGCTACGTCCGCCCATTTGAGGAACGCAAACGCGACCTCGACGACGAACTCGCCGCGCTCGCAGAAGTGTACGGCCGCGAGTACGAGATTCGCAAACTCGAAGAACCCACCGGCATCGCCGCCGAGGAGGATTTCGATGTACTAGTGGTCTCACCCGAAACCGAAAACGGCGGTCAACAGGTGAACGAACGCCGCCGCGAGCGCGGACTCGACTCTTTAAAAATCGAGGTCGTGGACCACCTCACCGCCGAAGACGGCGACATCATCTCCAGTACGCGAATCGTTCGCGGCGAAATCGACGACCACGGCAACCTCACACCCGAACGCGAGGGGCGTCCACAACCGAACTAGCTACCATGTCGGCGGGTCGAGACCGGCCTCATCGAGAAGATCGCGCCAGCGTCCTTGGATTGTGAGACGCGCGACACCGACCGCCTCCGCAACCGCTTGCTGTGAACGGCGGTCGCCCGCAATCAGCCCACCAGCATAAAGACTGGCCGCGAGTGACGCGCGCTTCGAGCGCTCTTCTTCGGGGACCGTCGAGAGAAACAAATCGCTCGCGCGCTCTGTGGCTGCCGAGTCGAGGTCGAGTCGCTCGGCGGCTGCATCGAGTTCGGCCAGCCAGTCTTCGTTTGCGACCGCATCGCGCGCCCGGTACATACACTCGCGTAGGTTTCGGAGGCATAAATCACGTGGGGAAGGACTATCCGACTCGCTGTCCTAGTCGAACCATGGCGACTGTCGAGACGATTTACACCACACCCGAGGGTTCAGCGCCGATGGAGGAAGTCGATGAAATCGAGGCTGTCGCACGGCAGGGCCTTCAGGGCGACCGATACATGGAAGGAACTGGGTATTATTCAGGATTCGACGAGTGTGAAGTCACCCTGATTGAGAGCGAGGCAATCGAGGAAATCAAAGAGGAGTACGACATCGACCTCTCGGATGGCCGCCACCGGCGAAACATCGTCACCAGCGGCGTCGAGGTGTACGATTTGCTCGACCAACAATTTCGAATTGGTGATGTAACCTTCGAGGGAACGCGCCCGCGCCCGCCGTGTGCCCACGTCGAGCAGGTCGCAGAGGAATCGGGCGTCGCCCGCGCGCTCAAAAATCACCGTGGCGGCATCTGTGTGAGCGTTATCGAGGATGGAACCATCCACACTGGCGACGAACTCGAAGCCCTCGGCGAAATTGAGGAGTCGGGTGTCGGCGACGCTATCAAGAGTCGGCTGACGGGCCGGTAAGCGACAGGTTCTTTTTCGACTCGCGGGAAGTCCGTGTGCGCGCGGGTAGCCAAGCTAGGAAACGGCGCAGCGCTTAGGACGCT
>DASSKS010000027.1:0-2992 GCA_035690245.1 Halococcus sp.
GCAGAAGCCCTCAGTCGCTCGCTACGCTCACGACTTCGCCCTTCATCCGCCAGGAACCGCCACCGCACCGCCGCACCAGTCGCTACTCACGCGCGAACACCAGATAGCCCGTGTGGCCAACGCCAGCCGTCGAGGGCCGACTGCCGCGCTCGTCGAAATCCATCTCGCGCTGGATGGTTTCGTAGGTCTCACCTTCTAATCCGACCGCTCGGACCGTCTCGACCACTTCGCGGGTGGCCTCGACGAACGGCGAATAAACCGCGAGAAAACCACCGGGAACGAGCAATTCAGGTGTGTGTTCGACCACCGCTGGCGCGTCCGCGGTGTCGAGCGTCACGAGGTCGAAGCCCGAAAGCGAATCGAGGTCCTCACAAACGTCACCAGTACGGACCTCGACTTCCCCACTGGCACCAGCGAGTTCCATGTTCTCGCGTGCGACCGCGGCAAATTCGGGGTCGCGTTCGTAGGTCACGACCGACGCGCCCGCTCGTCCGAGATATGCGGCGAGCACACCAGTACCAGTGCCAGCGTCCAGCACCGAATCGCCCGCCGCAACACCAGTATGTCCCATCACGAGGCCGAGGTCCCGCGGGAGCATCGGCGCACCGGTGCGCTCGAAATGATTGAAGAGGTCGGGTCCGCGGAGTTCTCGCACTGTGAATTCGGTCCCCAAATGGGTTTCGAGAACATCGCCGCCAGCAACATCCGCTGGAATGTCGAGCACCCCGAGGTCGGTTTCGAGGCGTTCGCCCGGCTCACGAAGGTACTCGCGGCCCGCGCCGACGAGCAAAATCGCCGTCACTCAAGCTTCGAGACGGCGGCTGCCAAATCGCCGTCGGCCTCCTCTAGGGCCTCGCGCGCGGTGTCTTCGCTCGCCCCCGTGCGCTGGGCGACGATTGCCACGTCATCGTCTGGAATCGTCCCGCCGGGAGGACCGCTCTCGACCTCGCTTCCGTCTCCGAGCGGTGTGGCCTCCTCAATCGAGCGCGTCTCTGGCTCGCCAGTAATCGTATAGGTCGCCTGTCCTTGGGCGTCCATGCGCTGGACATCGGCATCCTCGAAGACGAGTTCTTCGTCCCCGGTGCGGATGACGATTTCCTCGGCGTCTATCTCCTCAATGTCGATACCCATCTGCTTCATCATCTGTTGCATCTTGCGCGGGTCCAACCCGCCGCCTCCTCCGAACATGGTTGGAAGACGAAAGCCAGTGCCTTGTGACTTCCGAACCCCACTTTTTTAGACGGGCATCGCGCTCGCTCAACTCTCGTCTGAAAACTGCCGCTCACTCGTGGTTCGAAAGACGCTTCGCGTCTTTCGTCACTGAGCGGGAGCGAAGCTCCCGCGAGGTCCAAAAGAGCCTTCGGCTCTTTTGACGATCTCGGAAACGCTTCGCGTTTCCGACGACTCCTCGGAAGACCGTCGGTCTTCCGAGATCACGAAAGGCGTGAAGCGCCTTTCGAACGATTTCACTCACACACGACCGCGAGCGCGCGCGCCGCCGCCCATCAACTGAAAACACAGTTACAGTCGAAATTATGATTTCTCGGGAATTACGGCCAGTCGGCATCGACACCGACCAGTTCGGCACTCACGTCCCAGAGGCGCTCGCGTAACTGCTCGTCGTGAGCGCGGGAGTCCGGTTCTGTGCGCTCTCTCCCCTCGAAATACGCGCCAGTCGTGTCCGCTGTCTCGGGTGCAACAGCGAGGTGGACGAGACCCGCTGCTGCCTCCTCGACCGAGGTTCCAATACGGGGAAGCCGAGCAGCGACGGTCGTGAACGCGCGGACAGGGAGCGAGGCATCGCGGTAGAGACCACTGCCGGGGACGAATCCCGGATGGACGGCGTTCGCGGTCACGCCCGTTCCACCGAGACGCGAGGCGAGTTCGGTGGTAAAGAGCACGTTCGCCAGTTTCGAGCGCGCGTAGGCGTCAAGTGCGCCGTAGCCGCTCGTGAGTTGGAGGTCATTGAAGTCGAGTTCGCCGCGGTGGTGAACGCTCGAAGCAGTGACGACGATTCGAGAGGGTGTGGATGCACGGAGTCGTTCGATGAGGTCGTGAGTCAGGAGATACGGCGCGAGGTGGTTGACGGCGAACGTCTCCTCGTGGCCGTCGTCGGTGAGTCGGCGCTCCTCGCGCGAGCACGCCGCGTTGTTCACCAGCACGTCGAGTCGGTCGTAGCGCTCGCAGAAGGTGTCGGCGAGTGTGCGGACGGCATCCATTTCTGTGAAATCGGCCCGGAAGAACGCGCCCCCGCCGCCAGCGCGTTCGATCTCTCTGACCGTTGTTCGTCCGCGCTCGCGGTCGCGGCCGGTCACGACGACGGTCGCCCCGAGACTTCCGAGCCGACAGGCTACCGCGCGTCCGATACCGCCCGTCGCGCCGGTGACGAGCGCCACCCGTCCGTCCATATCCGCGAAATCGGCCATACCGAGAGGAGACGCGGGGAGGTGATAACCGCGATGGAACCGACAGACGGTAGTGCTGACAGCCCGGAGGAGGACTAATGAGTTCGCTGGCGGATGACTGGCGGGCCGACCTCGACAGCCTCGATGCCCGGTTGATAGACGAGTTTCAAAGTGGATTTCCCGTCCACGAACGCCCTTTCGAAGTGGTCGGCGAGGAATTGGGAATCGGTGAGAGCGCGGCACTCGCGCGCGTCGAGCGCCTGTACGAGGCAGGGATTTTCCGTCGGTTCGGCGCAGTGCTCAACCCACCAGTCATCGGTTCTTCTGCACTGACGGCGGTGCAGGCTCCCGACGAACGCTTCGCGGAGATTGCGGGGGTCGTCAATAGCTACCGACAGGTCAATCACAATTATCGCCGCGACCACGAGTGGAATATGTGGTTCGTCATTACCGCGGGGTCGCGCGAAATCCGAGATGAGATTCTCGACGATATCGAAAATCGGACGGGGTGTTCGGTCCTCAGACTGCCGATGCTGACCGATTTTTATATCAATCTCGAATTTCCCGTCGTGAACGCAGACCGCTTC
>DASSKS010000028.1:0-4019 GCA_035690245.1 Halococcus sp.
GAGCGCGCCCTGCACGAACTCTATCTCCCATCCTTCCGCGCCGCAGTGGAGGCGGGCGTCGGCTCGGTGATGACCGCCTACAACCGTGTCAATGGAACCTACATGAGCGAGCACCGCTCGCTTCTGCGCGACGTGCTGAAAGACGAGTACGAGTTCGATGGGTTCGTCGTTTCGGACTGGTGGGGAACAGAAAGCACCGTCAACGCTGCCAGTGCCGGTCTCGACGTGGAGATGCCCGGCGACATCGACCCATACGACGACCTCCCCTCAGAGGAATTACCTGACGACGCAGACCCCGAGGACATCGAATTCCCCGACATCCTGCCGTCGATGGACAAGGGTGGGCTGTTCGGCGAACCACTCCATGAGGCCGTCGAAGCCGGCGAAATCGACGAGGCAACCATCGACGAGATGGTCAATCGAGTGCTCCGAACGATGGAGCGTTTCGGGATTCTCGACGGCGACCGAACGAATGGTGCGCTCGACACGCCGGAACACCGCCGACTCGCGCGCCGTATCGCAATCGAGGGCACAGTCCTCTTGAAAAACGACGGAACGCTCCCGCTCGATGACGATGCTGTGGCACTCATCGGACCGAACGCCGACACCGCGAAACTCGGCGGCGGCGGGAGTTCCGAAGTCTCGCCGTTCACACAGACGAGTCCCCTCAATGGATTCCGCGAGCGTGCAGCTACCGTCTCGTTCGAGCGTGGCGTCCCGCCCATCACCGAGTCGTCGCTGTTCGATGCGTTCACAGCAGACGACGATACCGCCGACGAACCGGATGTGAGCCTTGAAGACGCCGTGGCGGCCGCCGAGACCGCCGACTGCGCGGTGGTGGTCGTTCAAGACGATACCACCGAGGGAACCGACCGCGAGACACTCGGACTTCCCGGCGGTCAGGACGAACTCGTTGAGGCTGTGGCTGATGCAGCCGAGCGGACTGTCGTTGTCCTCCGCACCAGTGGTCCCGTCACCCTCCCGTGGGTCGAAGACGTAAACGCCGTGGTCGAGACGTGGTACGCCGGACAGGCAGACGGCGACGCGCTCGCAGCCGTCCTCTACGGTGACGATGACCCCGGCGGGCGGCTCCCCGTCACGTTCGGTCGCCGCGCGGTTGACTATCCGACGAATACCCCAGAGCGCTTTCCCGGTGACGACGTGGTAGAGTACGACGAAGGCGTGTTCGTCGGCTACCGGTACTTCGACCGCGAGGGAATCGACCCGGTGTTTCCCTTCGGCCACGGACTGTCCTATACCTCCTTCGAGTACGGCGAGCCAATCACAGAACGCGACGAGGAACAGGTAGTTCTGACTGTGCCCGTTCACAATACAGGGGAGCGCAGCGGAACCGAGGTCGTACAGGTTTATGTCCACGAGGATGAAACTGCAGTCCAACGGCCCGACCGCGAACTCAAGGGATTTGCGAAAATCCGACTCGACGCAGGCGAACGCAAACGCACGTCGGTGGTGCTCGACCACGATGCGTTCGCCCACTACGACGACGGCTGGACCGTCTCTCCCGGAACGTTCACGCTCCTCGTCGGACGCTCCTCACGCGACATACGCGGCGAGGTGACAGTCGAGATGTCGTGAGAACAGCGAGAGTGAGTTCCGCGACTGCCCCAAAACAGATACGTTTTGCGGGTGGCTCACCGAGAACAGTCATGGCTGATTCGTGGGAAGGACTGTTCGAGCGCGCTACCGAGTACGAAATCACGCTCGATGACATAACGCATATCCTCGAAGAACACCGCGATGGATGAGCCACATCCCGCGCGAGTCGTTGCGGATGCGGACGTGTTAGCGGCTGACCTGCTCTGTGGCGGTTCCGCGCGCGACGCACTCGACCTCGTTCGCGCGCACTCGTGGGTAACGCTTGCCGCAAGCGACCCGTTGCTTGCGGACACCCACGCGGTTATCACACACCTCGCGGATACAGACCTCGCCGAAGCATGGCACGAGCGAATCGACGACCTTCGCATCCGTGTCGAACACCCATCGAGTGACCACCCGGCGCTCGCTTCGGCGGCGGCGGGCGAGGCCGCACACGTCCTCTCGTTCGACGATTCCCTCCGACGGGCGAAAACCGGCGTTCACATCCGAGAACACGTCGCCACGAGCGTCAAACACCCACACGGGTTCACTCGCTTGTTCGACCCCGAATCGCTCTATTCGACGGTTGTTGGCGGCGAGTACCCCGGCCCGGACTGTGATCCACGAGAGTGATTCCGGGATTTCTCATAGCTCTTTTCGCATCTCCACGACTGGCAATCCACCGGGACTCTCTCCCTCACCTATTCGTTCGTAACCCGCACGTTCGTAAAACCCGACCGCGTTCAGCGACGATTGGAGGGCGAGTTCTGTGAGTCCTTGTCCGCGGGCATAGCCCTCCAATTCGGCGAGGAGTGCGCTACCGACGCCGTGATGCGCGTGGTCGGGGTGAACGTAGATGGCATGGATTTCGCCCGCATTGAGGACGAGATGGCCGAAACCCGCCACTTCGCCATCTCGAACGGCGACGGTGAAGTGTTCGTTCGCTGCGTCAACCGTGTAGTCCTTGGGCGCGCGCTCGTCGGCCTTCGCCCATCTCCGTACCTGTTCTGTATCATATTTTTCAGGACCGAACGCATGGACGGAAGCCGTATGGAGGGTGGGAAGCACGTTACGGTCCTCGTGGGTTGCAGAACGGACATACATGACTAACCTTTCAAGTCGAACACCGTCAAACCGAGTGATTGTGCAGATAGGTCTGTCGAACTACGAAAACGAATACGCTTTGACTCTGTTCTCGCTACCCGGTAGTTACCGAAAGTAGACTATTTGAGTGAGAGAGACCGGGAGTTACCCCGGTCGAGAAGGCCCTCCACAGCCCTCGCCGAAGGGTACAGGTGATGCCACTGTCGTTCCTTCGGCGATTGCTCCTCTGACCTGCGGATAATAAAACCCGGTGATATCGACTCTGTCGGTGTTGCTCGCGCGATATCTGAACGTTCGAACTCACTACCGACGGATGCTGTGTTCGGCATTACAACCGCTCTGTACAATAGCGACCGGATTACGTGACCATGCATCCTGCTGGTTGTTCGCTATGCATCGAGTACGAGTAGTGGTTCGGATTCGTATTTTTACTGGATTGGACGCTCTACCGAACGAATCCAGTATCCACCGCGAACGGTCGCAACGAGCGTCGCACCCACGCGGATGAAGCCTATCCACCGTTTATCCAGCGGACAGTCTTTCGAACGAGCGACCGGGGAACCATCCCGACTGTGTGACTGAGCAGTGTGAACACGATGCCGGGGACGATGACGACCTCTCCTGCCATCAGGCCCTCATAGCCGGCGTCGGCCACCGCTCTCACGTCCTGTGTTCGACTCATGAGGGGAATGTTGCTCGCTCCGGCCCGGTCTTGGAACTCGGTTCGCACCGGGCCGGGACAGAGTACCGAGACGATAACGCCCTCCTCGCGCAACTCCTCGGCGATTGCCTCCGAAAACGAGAGCAGATAGGACTTCGAGGCGTAATATACCGCCATGAACGGGCCGGGCTGAAACGCCGCGCTCGATGCGACGTTCAGCACCCTTCCGTGGCCGCGTGCGCCCATCTCGCGCCCGAACAGTTTCGTCAACACGGTGGGCGTCACTACGTTCAACTGAAGTTCGTCGCGTTCGGTGTCGAGGTCGGTCTCGACGAACCGGCCCTGCGTACCGATACCCGCGTTGTTCACGAGGATGTCTATCCGTATGCCGCGCTCTCGTATCGTCTCGTACAGCCGGTCGGCACCATCGGGGGTGGCGAGGTCTGCCACCACGACCGCCGTTTCGACGCCGTGTTCGCGTTCGAGTTCGGTGGCGAGCGTCCGCAGTCGTTGCTCGCGGCGTGCAACGAGAACGACACCGTGACCACTTCGCGCGAACCGGCGGGCAAGCGCTTTGCCGATTCCCGACGACGCGCCCGTGATGAGTGCTGTCTCTTCCGTATCGCTCATGGTCGGTCTCGTTCGGCAAACCACTCAC
>DASSKS010000029.1:0-2844 GCA_035690245.1 Halococcus sp.
GCGACCTCCTGCTTCATGGTGTGGCCGTCAAACCCGGCAAACCGATGCTCGTCGGACAGTTAGGAGGGTCTGCGTACATCGGCCTACCGGGCTATCCGGTCTCGGCGCTGTCGATATTCAGAACCTTTGTCGCACCGGCCATCCGCCGCGCTGCTGGGCTATCTGAACCAGAAACCGCGACCGTCGAAGGACGAATGAGTGGACAAGAACGATACAGTGAGGGCCGACACCGACTCATGCCTGTGGGTCTCGTGACTGATGGAGAGGGCGATTTGCTGGTTTATCCGGTCGATAAAGGAAGCGGCGCGACCACCAGTCTCGTGGAGGCGGATGGCATCGTCGAAGTTCCGGCGGACGTCACCTACCTCGATGAAGGCGAACCAGTCACCGTACAGCTGTTTTCGCCCGATGTGCGCCCGCCAACCGTGTTCGGCGTCGGTGAGGACGACCCGCTTCTCTCGCGCCTGCTCGACTGCATCGACCGCCCGCGGTATCTGAGTCTCGGCAGCCGCGAGGGCCGTCGCCGGTTACGCGACGGTGTGTCAGACTTTACGGTGATTTCGACGCCCGACGACCCCGCAGTCGAGTGTGTCGAACTCGGCGGCTGGACCCGCGAGTGGGGACTCATCGTTCCACCAGAAAACCCCGAGAAAGTCGAGGGTATTTCTGATATCGTGGACCGAGACCTACGCTTCGTCAACCGACCGACGAACTCGGGACTGCGGACGAATCTCTCAAACGCACTCGCAGACCTCGCAGACGAACGTGACGAAGAACGACACGACCTCAGTGATGCCATCGACGGGTTCGACTTTACTGTGGAAGCTCACGAAAGTCCGGCCCGGCGGGTGGTTGCGGGCGAGGCCGATGTGGGTCTCGGATTGCGCGCGACCGCCGCAAAACTCGGCTGCGGGTTCGTTTCGGTCGGCGAGGAGCGGGTACGCGCGCTCGCACATCCAGACCGACTCGAAAAATCAGGCGTCGAAGCGCTCGAAGACGCACTCACAACTATCGAAACGCTGCTCGATGACCTGCCGGGGTTCGCTACATGAGCGCATCCAGACGCGCGACCCGGCGGTCGCTTCGCACACACCAGCCTCGTCGCTCGTGGCCGTGGCGTTCTATGTGAATCCCATCGAGACCGGCGTTCCACGCCGCGTTCACGTCCTGTGGACCGTCGCCGACGAGCGCACCCCGGTTTCCCGTCGTGACATCCATCTGTTCCATCGCCAGTCGGACTGGCGCGGGGTCCGGCTTCCAGCCGATCTGTCCGGTACAACAGACCACCGCATCGAAACGCTCACCGAGGTCGAGTCGAGAGAGCACTGGTTCGGTGAGATAGCGCTGACAGTGCGTGACGATTCCCACGGGTGTGTCGAGCGAATCGAGAAACGCGGTGGCGTCGTCGTAGACGAACGTCGCCGCCGCGCGAGCAGCGGGGTCTTCGACTTCGTGAAACGTCTCCCAAAAGCGTTCGGCATCAAAGCCCCACTCTCGCAGTTGGTCGTTTCGCAGGCCACAGAGACCGTGCCAGATGGTTTCTGCCTCGCGGTCGGTGAACACGTAGTCGAGACGCTCGCCAACGCGGTCGAACACCCGGCGAACGTAGCTCGATTCGACATCCACCAGCGTGCCATCGAGGTCGAGCAGCCAGAAATCGTATCGTGGAAGGTTCATCGGGCTATGTGGGTACGGCATCCGACGATAAAGCCTTTCTGTCGGAATCAGCGCAGGTCGTTGAATCTCTCTGCCATCTCAATGTCCTGTTCGGTGACGCCGCCTTCCTCGTGGCTCGTCAGGCGGACTTCGACTTCGTCGTAGCGAATCCCCATCTCCGGGTGGTGGACCTCTTCGTCCGCGAGTTCTGCTACCTCACTGGCGAAGGCAACCCCATCGAGGTATTCGTCGAACTCGTAGATCCGAACGATTTCGTCACCCTCCTGTTCCCATCCATCGGGCGTGCGCTCGTCGATTTCATCGTCCGCGAGGACATCAGCCATACCGTGTCTATCGGGCGCTGGACGAATAAACGTTGGCCGCTAGGAGAAGTACCGCACTGCTGACTTCCTCCACCTGATTCTGTCAGATAGTCTTCCTTCCGAATCCCGCTCTTGATTTCGAATTTCGAAACTGAACTGCGTATCTCGCACTCTATCGCCGGACTTATTACGATGTGCGGACTGAAGCGGGTAATGACCGACGAGGCTCGGACGATTTTGCTCATTGGTAGCGGCCCAATCCAGATCGGACAGGCAGCGGAGTTCGATTATTCCGGCGCGCAGGCCTGCCGCGCGCTCGCAGAAGAGGGTGCCCGAGTCGTCCTCGTCAACTCGAACCCCGCGACCATCATGACCGACCCGGAGATGGCCGACGAGGTGTATATCGAACCCATCACCACGGAGGCTATCGCCGAAATCATCGAAAAAGAACATCCTGATGGGGTTATCGCGGGACTCGGCGGACAAACGGGGTTGAACGTGACCGCCGAACTCGCAGAGGAAGGCGTCTTGGATGAGTACGACGTCGAAATCATGGGCACGCCCTTAGAGACAATCTACGCGACAGAAGACCGCGAGTTGTTCAGAGAGCGCATGGAGGAACTCGGCCAGCCCATCGCGCGCTCGGTGACCATCGAATCGGTCGAAGAAGTCGAGGATGCAGTCGAGCAAGTGGGTGGATTACCGGTCATCATGCGTACGACCTACACCCTTGGCGGAAGCGGGTCGGGCGTGGTCGAAGACATGGATGCGCTCAAAGAGAGCGTTCGCAAAGGGCTGCGCCTCTCCAGAAACGGCGAAGTTTTGATTACCGAATCCATCGCAGGCTGGGTCGAGTTGGAGTACG
>DASSKS010000030.1:0-2083 GCA_035690245.1 Halococcus sp.
TACGCGTCCTCGGATGGCTGTGCCCAGTCGAAGTTGCCGTTCTCGTCGGCGATGTAGCCGTCGAGTGATGGGGTGATGGCGTAGATGAGGTTGGCCATGGAATCCTCTTGGTCGTCGTGCCTATTCAATATTGACGACAGAAGGGCCGGAAACTGATCAGACGGTATGTATCTACTACTACTTCGGCGGTTGGTCAGCCAGAATCCAACGCTGGCAGTGACTTACTAAACATCACGGGATAGTAGCTGGTCCACACTCGCCGCTTAGCGCATCGATAAATCGATCAGATGAAATAGACACCATAGAGACACGATACTATGAAACAACAAGTGCTGTTCATCCATGGTGCTGGTGGATACAAAGAGGACAAAAAATTGGCAGCAGATCTACGGGGTGTATTAGGGACCGGATACGAAGTACGGTATCCACAGATGCCAAATGATGTTGGATACGAGGCATGGAAAAATCAGATTGCAAAGGAACTTGCTGTGTTGGATGGCGAGGTGCTTCTTTTCGGTCACTCTCTAGGGGGTTCAGTTCTGTTGAAATATATTTCCGAAGAGGAGACGGAAGCATCTATTGGCGGTATATTCCTTATCGCACCGCCTTACTTGGGTACCGACGGTTGGCAAATCAGTGAGTACGAACTGGAGAAAAACATTTCGTCGAAGCTCCCGAGTGAACTGCCCGTGTTCTTTTACCACGCCCGTGACGACGAAATAGTACCGTTTTCCCACCTCGCGCTGTACGCTGAAAAACTTCCGCAGGCAACTTTTCACGAGTTTGATGTCCGCGGACATCAGTTCAACAACGATTTGTCTGATGTCGCTCGGGATATCAAACGACTGTGAAGAAGAACTCACGGCGAGATGATAGCCGTTCGCTCATACTATTCGGCGGCACCGATTCAACCGCCGAAGTAGTCCTAGGCAAGGACGACAGACAGAGGTAGCGCTCCAGCGTTCGCTCTTGCACGACGATCCTCACGGTCCCGGTGGGGGCCGGAGGGCTGGCGGGATAAGTATGAACTGCTGGCTCACTCACACCGTGGTCGGGGTGTTCCCTTTCTACGACAGATATCTCTCGATAACGGGGTGTGGCCACGCCGATTACACCTAATGTCGCCTAAGTAGCCGCTCAATGCTCGTCAGAAAACTCTATCAGGAATAACTATCAGTGATTAGTCGGATGATGCGAGGATGACCTGCTCGAACTCGGCGATGCCACAGTTCGTACACTTCCCGCCGCTAGGCACTAATTTCCTCTTTTCAGACGAACGCGCCGGATAGAACGCACCGCACTGGCTACAGCGCAACAGACGGCTTTCCTCTCCCGATGACATACACTATTTCCTCTCCCACGCGAAGTGAACTTTCTGGCCGGGAAATGGAATAGCAACCCAACCATCGGACGGCGACGGGATTTTCACTTTCAGAATGCATGGGTCGATTGTTTATCAGTAGTCGTCAAAGCAGTGTGTATGGACGAATTCGTTTTCGTGGCTGGGTTCGCAGCGGGCATTATTATTGGCGTTCCCGCGCTTGTGAGGCTGTGGCGGGTCAACCTGCGCGGCGCGTTCAAGCGCGTTTAGTCGGAAGAACAATTATCGACCAATGCGAGATTTTCACTTCGAACACGGGGGGTGCTGGTTTCTCTCTCACAGAACAGACAACAATTCTGGTCGAACGAGGATCGCACTCGGTTGCTTCGATTCGTCGACCAACGCGCTCACGATGCCGTCGATGAGAACGGCTCCGATGCGACCACCGAAGTACGCGACCGCGCGCTCGTGCGTGTCCTCGCATTCTCGGGCTGTCGTCATAAAGCAGGGGGCCACTCGCCGCCCGCGTAGTCGATATCCGTCTGATGATCGAGCGAGAGCAGTCGGTTGTACTTCGCTAGTCGCTCGGAACGCGCGAGCGAGCCGATCTTGATCTGCCCGGCGTCGCGCGCGACCGCGAGGTCTGCGATAGTGGTGTCACACGTCTCTCCCGAGCGTGCGGACACCACGGTTTCGAACCCCGCTTCGTGGGCGGCCGCGAGCACGTCGAGCGTCCGTGTGAGCGTCCCCGTCTGGTTCGGT
>DASSKS010000031.1:0-2276 GCA_035690245.1 Halococcus sp.
CGCGTTCGTCTTCGCGTCAGTCGGCAGTCCGACGAGTTCCGACGTAATCGAGTCGTAGGGGTCGGTCTCGAACTGGTCGGGGCTGATTTGGTAGTGCTTGATGGGAAGGAAGTAATCGGGCTTTCGCAGGGTGAGCCACGCGCCGGCGAGATGCTGGCCCGGCTCGACATCCAGAAACGACGAGCGCGTTTCGGCAATGTCCGCATCGCCGTAGTGGGTGCGCGCGGCCAGTTGCACCTGCTTGTTCTGTTGAAGATTACCGGGACCGAACCGGAAGCGCAGCGATCCATCCTCGAAGACGTGTTCGATGGTGATGGGGTCGCTGGCGTTCTTTCGTCCGCCCATCCCATCCTTCTCGACGTTGTGGAGGTCCTCTAAGAATCGCATCGCCTTCGTCAAATCGAGGTCGTCCTGATAGGGCATCACCTCGACCACGTTCGTCTCGTTGCGGGCGCGCGCTGCGAGGTCCGAACACACACCGTTATCGAGTTGTATCGTCGTCGCGCCCGACTGCCCGAATCCAAGCAGGCTCATTGCCGGTCTCCGTCGGCGGCAACGGTCTGGTCAATCTGTTCGGCCTTCTCTTGAATGAATCTCGCGTGCGTCGGGTCGAAACCCTCGGCTACCGCGAGTTCATCCGGGTCAGCGTTGACGACCTCTCGGACGGTTTCGTACCCGGCCTCTCGCAGTGCGTTTGCTTTCGTTGCATCGACAACGCTGATGTCAGCCACAGACTGGCCGGGGTCGAGTACCGAATGGCCGTCTTGGACAAACGCCTCAGCGGCCTGTTTGAGGTGTTCGGCGCGTTGCTCGCCGACACCGCGCGCACTCGTCAAATCGCCCGTCTCGCCGTCGAGTACGTCACCGACACAATCGAACCCAGCCCGATGGAGCGCGGCCGAACGTGCCTCGCCGACGCCCTCGATAGCCGTGAGCGGCTGGTCGCTACCCTCTACATCAACGTCCGTTTCTCGGCTCTCACGTTCGCTCTCAGCGCCGCCGGACTCGCCGGGGCTACTGACACTCGCACCGTCATCGGCACTGTCTCCGCCAACGTTTTCGGCGGTTCTGGTACGCTGCGTGCCGTAGTCATCCTCGGTCCATGACCACGCACACGAATCATCGAACGCTTCCAGATACTCCGCGAGGTCGTTCGGATGGTTGCTCTGGTCGTACCGAAGTAGCGCGAACTCGCGCGGGTTCAGGTCCTCGCTCATTTCGATGTGGAGCGGGTAGCACCCCTTTTCGTCCACTTTCAGCAGTGCTTGGGAGTAGCCGCGTTCCTCGTTGCCCGGCATCGCGTTCTGGACGTACTTCATCTCGCGCTCGGTCAACCCGAGTTCGCCCGCCCAGTCCTCGTTCATCTCATCGTTGTAGAGAAACAGCATGAACGCCATGTTGTTGATGATGATTTCGGCGTTGTCGGTCAACTGGGTCTCATCGCCATCGCCGCTCTCATCGAAGAACTCCTTGAGCGAATGCGTCCCGAAGCCGAGCGAAAGTTCGTAGTGCCGACCGTGGCGCGAGGCCTGTTTCAGCGCCTCCATCGAGGACGACCGCCGGAGCATATAGTGGCTCTCGTCGATAGCGAGCATCGACGGGTGGTCGTGGACCTTCGCCTGCTCGTAGACCTGCGACACCAACAATTCCATCATCAGCCCGCCGGAATCCTGCTCGTTCTCGTACTGCTGGAGGTCGAGATAGAGGAACCCAGTTTCGCCGATGTCGAGGTCCGTCTGCCGGGTCAGGTGTTCGTATTTACCATTCTCTCTGAATGGTTCGAGGTCGTTGTTCAGAATCGTGATGGCGGTATCTTCGCGGTCCGCGACCGCCTTCTCGACATCTTCGAGGTCGTCATCAACGAAGTCGGTGGCGCTCTGCGCCATATCCACGAACACCTCACGGACATCGGGGAGCGTCGGACTCTCGTTGTCATGCGTGGTGGGGTCCATCCTGATTCCCTTCCGCTTGTGGGCAATCTTGATGGCGCGCTCCCACGTCCCGCGCTTGTCGCTGAAGTCTTCGAGACCTTCGAGCGCGTAGTAGGACTCAACGAAGTCCATATCGCGGCGAATCGCGTCCTTGTACGGGGTGTTGCGGCCGACCTCGGCCAGTTTCTCGGGCGGCGTCGGTTCGATGTGGAACGGATTAATCGCCGTATCGCCGCCGATGACCACGCGCTCACCGTCGAACACTTCGCAGAGTCCGGCATACTCCTGCAACGGGTCGATGACGACCACGTCGGTTTCGGGATATTTAAGCTTCTGCCGATGGAT
>DASSKS010000032.1:0-5209 GCA_035690245.1 Halococcus sp.
GCTACATCAACGGCGAGAACGACGCAGTCGATGCGCTCTCGGGTAGCCCAGTCGAGGACGCAGGCGGTGGCGGGTTCGTCCTCCTCGACGACGGGACGTTCGTCACCGTCGATTGCACCGTTGCGCGCGAGATTTCCTCGATGGAACTCCAGTTCGTCGGCACCGAAGGAAAACTCACCGTCAACAACGACGATAGTGAATGGCGCTACTGGCGACTCGAAGACGGCGCTCACATCGAGACGGCCATCCCCAATATCGACGGCGCGTGGGACTGGGACACCGACTTTCGGGACGCCTTCGCCATCGCCGCCGACCACCTCGTGGACCTCATCGAGGGGCGTGCGTCGAATCACTCCCCCGGCGAGGAGGCGACTCGGTCGCTCGAAATCATCGTCGGCTTCTACCTCTCGCACTACACCGGCGGACACGTCGACCTCCCGCTCGAACGGCCGCTTCGAGACGTCACGATTACGTCGTGGTAGCGGACCGTCCGAACCGGTGTAGACTCTCCGGGGACGATTTCAGCAGTCGGTTCGCGTAAAAACCCTCCAACAGCCCAGTCAGCGAAATTCGACGGGGTGAACCGCGAGTAATCTCTGGATTGTTCGCCACGTGGTCTGTGCACGACGACAGGATTCCGTATGCTCTTTCTCCGACCTGTAACCATGAATTAGGCACACAGAAACCCCGGAAACACCGTAATACCGGTACGAGATGGGTGTATGCCGTTTTACTGAAGAGGAACTTCGACGCGGATGACAGCCGGCGACACGGCAGGAACCTCGATTACCCCATCGGTGATTGTGACTGGTTTGGTCGTTGGTGCAACGCGGTCCGGTTCTGTGATTTCGTTCTTCGCGTAGAATGTGTCGGCGGTGAGTGTCGTCACTTCGGCTGCTCCATCGCCACAAACGCCATCGACAGCGCTCACATCGAGCGTTATCGTTTCAGGGCCATCGGGAGGGCGAACGACCAGCATTACGTACAGTGTACTTTCGGTCTCGACAGCCATTGCGTCGATGGCGAGTGCTTCTTCGACCGGCCGTATCTCGCCACAGGTGAGGTCCGTCGAGAATGTGTCGCAGACAACCTCGACGCCGAGTGGTGTGCCGCCCGCCAGCGCGATTCCCATCTTTTGGCCGTGATAGACCGGGTCTGGGAAGACGCGCTCTTTTTCCTTTCGAAGACCGCCGCCGTGGTTGACGGCCGCGGAGTGAGTGAGGAGTTCGACGTCGTTCCCCAGTCGGATACAGTGATTCACGATACTCGCGGTATAGAGTGCCTCTGAGAGCGTCGAGGGCGTCGGCATCGTCGCTTCAGTAACGCAGTAGTCGCCGGGGTCGGTCCCGTCTTTCGCTTCGTCAACGAGGTGGGCGAACTCCTGGAGTTCGGTCACAGCGAGTTTCGGGTCCGCAACGCCTTCCTCGCGTAACTGGTCGAGAAAGCGTTCGAAGACTTCGCGCAACTGGTCGGGAAACCCCTGAAATGCCCGATAGAGTTCCTCGGCGTCGGTGGCCCGTGAAACGTCGTGAGCGCCCGCGAGCGGATGAATCGTAATGGAACGGAGTTTCTCTGCGGGGACCGTCTCCGCGAGAGCCGAGTTCCACTCCTCAGTGTGACGAAAGCCACACGCACTGAGTCGTATGTCGGCATCGACTGCTTCGATGGCGTCATAGAACCGTTCGTAGCGGTCGGCGTTGCCGGCAGGCGTGGTGTACCGTTCCTGCCAGTCACCCCATAGCTCGTTACCGACCTCCCAGCAGGTGACACCGAACGGGTCTTCGTACCCGTGTTCGGCGCGGAGCGCGCCCATCTCCGTGTCCACGTTCCCGTTACAGTATTCGACCCACTTCGCCGCCTCTTTGGGTGTTCCGTCGCCCGCGTTCACGCAGATGGTTGGCTCAGCGCCGACTTCTCGACAGAACTGGACGAACTCCGCAGTACCGAACAGGTTCGGTTCGACGCCGTCCCACGCCGGATTTACGTTCGTCGGGCGCTCGTCGAGAGGACCAATGCCGTCTCGCCAGTCGTACCCCGAAACGAAGTTGCCGCCCGGCCACCGCAGTACTGGAAGGTCGGCGTCATGATAGAGCCTCACGACATCGGGGTCGGCCCGGTTGATGTGGTCATCGGGATAGAGAAGCAAGCGGTCGAGCACGAGGTTCGCGGGGTCGTCAGCGGTGAGCGAGACCGCGTATAGCGCGTCCGGGTTTCGGTCTACGGAATCGACCGAGAGCGTTCCCTCAACAGTCGTCCACTCGTCGGCGACGGCGAACGAATCAGTCGCCAGCGTCTCGGCAATCGCGCCGTCTGTGACCGTATGGAGCGCAATAGTGAGTACGGCACCGCGTCGGGCGCGTCCCTTCACCGTGTATTCATAGCCGTCGGTGCGCTGTACGGGCAGATAGAGCCACTGTTCGATACCTTCGTTCGGATTTTCCGTCTCGATTCGCTGCGCACGGTCGCCGACGGGGTTCGTATCGGCGCTGGTGGTCACGCCCTTGCCATGCGGGAGCCACCAGAACGCAAGCCCGTTCTCGAACGCCTCGTAGAGCGGTATCGTGTCGGGATAGGACTGTTCGTCGGCGTATTCGGCTATCTTCGACCGAATATTTCCCGTGTGAGCTTCGCCGACGAACCCGCCGTCGGGATGGGACTGTTCCTCGCGGAAGCCCCACCGACCGAACGTCGGGTTGAACGTCGTATTGGCGTCCATTCCGTGATAGATGTTCCAGCCGAGATGCTCGGTGAATTTGCCATAGAGCATGGGAGTGACTGGGTCGCCGGAAACGTCGGCGGTTATTCGTACAGCTGCATACTCGGAATCATCGGTCTGGATGTGGGACAGCAAGGGCTGTTCTACCATATTCCGAGTATTCATACCGATACGATAATAACGTTGCTGTCGCGGTGGAGTTCTTGTGGGAACTGAGCTTCTACAGGTATCCTCCAGGACTGCTCGGACGGCGAAGTTTCCGTTTGAGCCCGATAGCAGGCTCGGTCGCGTGCTGCAACTCCAAGGAACTCCTCCGAGAGGGCATCGACCTCGCCCACCCGCACTCGCCAGAGAGCCGTATACAGTCCATCGCCTCCGAGGAGGCCGTGATGTGGGCTGCGTTCGACGATTTCGCCGTCTTCGAGAACGATCTGGTCGTCGTTTCGGACAGTCAACAACCGATGGGCGATGGCAAATACGGTCTGCGACCAACGTTTCGAGGCTCTGGTGAATGAGAACTTCCCTCTTATTATCGACATGACTCATCGCTTCATCGAGAACGATTCTCTCCGGGTCTTTGCGTCGTCAGGCACCGCGCGGCGCGCCACTTCTCGTAATGCGGTCCGGCGGTTTCGATGGAACCTATCGGGTGGTCTCGTGGGCGGAACACCGTTCGTGTTCCATCCTTCTGCTGTGACTCTCTGTGGTTGTAACGACGCCATACTCTATTCCGATTGTTTAAAAGCATTTTGGATGGTGTGACGAAGGCCGACGAAAGGGTTCAGTCGGTATCACATACCGGGAGGCAGTACAGACAGACTGGTGAGGGAACCTGAACAGTGAGGCCGGTCGATTCGAGCATACCGGTTTCGTCGTCGATGCGGAAGGCGACGATAGTGTCCGAGTACTGGTTCTCGGCGAAGAGCACCTGTCCCGACGTATCGAGAGCGAAGTTCCGTGGTCCCTCGCCATCCGTCGATTGGTGGTCGATTGCCGTGAGGTCCCTGCCATCCTCGTCAACACGAAATGTGATGATACTATCGTGCCCGCGGTTTGACCCATAGACCCAGTTTCCGGAGGGATGGACGTGGATATCGGCAGCGGTATTGCTTCCCTGATACTCCGTGGGGAGCGTCGAGAGGGCTGCGAGTTCGTCGAGCGTACCCGTTTCGGGTGACCACCCGAAGACAGCAACTGTCGAGTCGAGTTCGTTGATGACGTATGCAACCCGTTCGTTCGGGTGAAAATCGAGGTGGCGAGGTCCTGCGCCCGCGCTGACCGAGGTGGTCTCGGCCGGAATGAGCGTACCGTTATCGAATTCGTAGCTAACGATATCGTCGGTTCCGAGGTCCGGGACGTAGAGATAGTGGCCGTTCGGTCCGGGGGTTATCGAGTGTGGATGAGCGTGTGTCTGTCGCTCCGGGTGGACGCCTGACCCTTCGTGGTGGACGATGTCGCTCGGGCGGCTGAGCGAACCATCACTCCCAATCGGAAGGGCTGAGACCGCGCCGCCGGCATAGTGGGCGACGAAGAGATACTCGCCGGACGGATGAACGCTGCAATGACAGGGACCACCGGCCCCGCTCGGAACGCGATTCAAACAGTTGAGCGAGCCATCGTCTTCCCGGCGAAAGGCGGTAACACCGCCGTCTTCGACCTCGTGGATGGCATACAGGTACTCGTCACTCGGGTGGACCGCTAGAAACGATGGATTGTCTTCGAGCGGGGTTACGGCTCGACGCTGCATCGCTAACTCCTCGTTCTGGACGGTCACGTCGTAGGTGTAGAGACCCTCGCTGGTCCCATCGGTATAGGTTCCAATGTACGCCTGCTGTGGCATGGCCCGTCTTCATCCCAGTAGCTTGTAGTTGTTTCTCTCGTCTGCTCGGCGGTGTGGTGAACGAGAGCGGCTCTCGTTAGCCAATCAGAACACGAAGCGTTCCGATGACGGCGTTCCTCCACCGCCTCACCGAGAACCACGGCGTCTCAGATACCGAGTTTCTCACCGACGCAGGTGGGTTTCTCACGGCCTCGTCTCGGTCTCCGTGGCGGACTCAACGACGGCGAACGGAATTTCATCGAGAAGTGGTTTCAGACCGTGACGATGCGGACCGACTGTTTGCACTCGTTCTGGCGAGGGAGTGTAGCCAGCGCCAGGCACTGGCTGCGACGGCTCACACACTATAACTATGACCGACCGAATCGAGCACTTGATGGACGAACGCTGGTCAAGGAGGCTCTCAACCAGACACTAATCACTCGAACTGTTCGATAATCTGTGCGCCCGTGACATAGACAAATCCGTGGCGGTCGGCATAGGCGCGTGCGTCCGTGGGCGACAGTGCGCCGCCAGCGTCATCTAACATCTCACAGACCACGACCGCTGGCGGGAGGTCGGCGGCCATCGTGAGTGCGAGTGCGAGTTCGGTGTGGCCGCGTCGGTCATCCAAGAGGTGAGTCGCGCCCCGGAGTAGATGGACGTGTCCGGGAATA
>DASSKS010000033.1:0-2593 GCA_035690245.1 Halococcus sp.
CCAAGCTTCTCCTTTCGAAGCGCAGCGCGAGATACACGAGTTGCTGTCACAAGAAACTCGACACCATATCCTTCAGACGATCTTGGGACACCCAACGCACTTGGTATCGCTGACGGAGCTTGGCTACTATATCCAGAAGAGTGAATCTGCGATTCTCGACCAGCTTGACGTACTAACTGAGCGAAAGGTCATTGCGGCATACATCGCCGAGGAGAACGAAGGGAAACGGGATCAGCCGAGCAAATTCTACGGACTAACCGAACGCGGCGTTGAGGTGCTATACGAGTTCAAGTATTTGCGTGGTATTCCGGTTCTCCGCGCTGTCCACGATAATACGGTCAAGCCCGAGCGAATCCAACGCCATGAGGATGCTACCCGTCCGAAATTGCCGAATGCAGTGATCAACGCACTCGATTTCGATGAGGAAGCGGTGGACGATGATGAGTTTAAAGGGACCACAACTCAGTCCATTTTCGCGGACAAAGCCACCGATGAAGACGAGGGAGCGTTCGACGACCTATTTTTATAGCGGCATATAGTGTATAACTCCGCATAACAGACATAGACCGTTCCTACCTCCCGATCTCGAGGGAATTGATCGAAAGTAGAGTTACTCGTGCTTAGTCCAATTAAGGACGAGTAGATTTATCCGAAACCCCGCCCTCTGCCACAGCGAACACGATGCCACGACCCAGAACCACGGTTATTCGCCCCGAAAGCGGTAATCAGTCCGACGAACACGCCGGAGGCTCATAGCGTGGTCCGCATCGAAGCGGTCGTCGAGGACTTCCTGACGGACAAGGGGAAAGGTCAGGGTGGCGAGAGCGGGAACTACCGCCAGGATGCGGGTCGGGAACTTGGACGATTCGTCGACTTCCTCGTTGATCACGAAGACGCTGTAGAGACGTTTGAGGAATTGGACTCGGGTCACCTCCGCGAGTACGCGCACCACCTCGCCCGCCAGGGCTGGACCGCGGGCACGGTGCGCACCTACTACGCGTACGTCTCGGCGTTCTGTGGCTGGGCAGTCCGCGAGGGGCATCTCGCCGAGAACGTCGCCCAGCGTCGCAACGCAACCGAGCCGATCCCTGACGACGGAGGTCACAAGAGCGGCGACCAGCAGGCGTGGTCCGCCGAGGATCGACAACAGCTCACCGCGTTCGTCGATGAGCAGGCAAGTACAGCGATTGACAATGTTGGCGAGGATCGAGAAGCGGCGATCAAAACCTGTCGTGACCGTGCTCTGGTGTATCTCCTGTCGTACTCCGGTGTGCGAGGCGCGGAAGTTCTCTGCGATCGAAGCGACGAACGACGCCAGGGACTTCACTGGGAAGATGTCCATTTGGAGGATCGCTACGCGACGGTCTTCGCTAAAAAGCAGCGCCTCGACGACCGGAGTCTCCCCGAACCAGTAATCCATCCACTACAGATGTACCAGAGGGCCCTCGACGCGCCGAGCGAGAACTGGCCGGTGTTTCCCTCGTTCCATCGCCCGACGCTCTCTCGACGGGTAACGGACGTTCTGAACGCCCGCGGATACACCGACACGGAGGTCGAGGAGATGCACGCGGACCGCTCGCTGATCGAAGTCTGTCTCGAATTCGACGTTGCGCCACCCTCGATGACGACCGACGCTGGACGCCACGTACTCAAGCGCCTCTGTGAAGAGGCAGGTATCGAACTTGATGATGGCGAGGAGTATCTGATGCCACACGGTGCCCGGCGCGGTGCTGGGGAAGTCCTCGTCCGCACCTCAGGTCATGCGGCCGCCGCACGAGCCCTCGATAATTCTGAGGAGGTCGTCCGCGAGCACTACTCGCATATCGAAGCCAGCGAACTCGCTGACCAGATGACTGATGCGTTTGAAGAAGCCGATAGCAAGCAGTCTTCTACGGACAATGAATGAAGACATCCCAGAAACAGTTCTAAATGCAGGACCAGCTCCAGCGGATTCAATACGACCGGGCGGTCCACGGCCAGTACGGGTCGGTCCAGCGGACGACACGCCGCCAGCGCTCGCTCAAAGACGATGAGGATGTACTCGCCGCGCTCGAATCGGCCGGTATCGACCGCGAGCAACTGCTGAGTGTTGACCGCGAGAAAGTTGACGAGGCCCTCAATGTGGTTTCACTCCCCGAGTCCGCAGTGTACGAGACCGACGAAAGCGAATACGTGCGGAAAGCCGAGGTGGATGAGGAGCGCAAAGAGACGCGCTTGCAGGGATTGAAAGACCGGCTCGCGGTGAGCGATGATCCCGAGGCCGACGTGCTTCGGCAAGAAATCGACCAATTAGAGCAGGAGATCGAGGAGCTGACGGAGTTCTCACCGGGTAGCGCGTTTGATATGCCGGCCGAAAGCACTGACCAAATCCGCCCGACCCCATCGGTTCACACTCCACTGTTTCCGCTGTTCTCGACACCCCGTATGCGGAGTGTAAATCCGTCCAATATCGCCTATAGAGCCGTGATTAGCGCAGTGTACGTCCGGCTGTTGGTCGCGCGGTGCCTTATGACTCGGTGGAAATCCTGCTACCCCTGCGGAACGTGAGGGAAAAGTATGGGGCGCAAGAGACCGAGATTGTTACCGCGTTACA